>NZ_LYSO01000005.1:0-130412 GCF_001728935.1 Pseudomonas sp. AP42 | reverse complement strand
CGGGGCGCCTAAGATCAAGAGCAGATCAAAAGCAGAGCAAGAGCAAGAGCGGCTCGCTTCGCATCGTGGTTACCGTTGATCGGTACCCTGATGTACCGAGGTGTCTGCATCGCAGGCAAGCCATAATGCCAGACGGTCAAGGCATTTTTGTAGGAGCGAGCTTGCTCGCGAAAAGCTCACAGACGCCGCGGTCAGTCAGCAAGCACGCGTTATCGTTGACGTTTTTCGCGAGCAAGCTCGCTCCTACAGAAGGCGATGGTGTGGTGTCCGTCAGAGCTGGTAGTTTTTCAACTCCCTGGCAATCACCATCCGCTGAATCTCGCTGGTGCCTTCGTAAATCTGCGTGATCCGTGCATCCCGGTAGTAGCGCTCCACCGGGTAATCCTCCAAATACCCATACCCACCATGGATCTGCATTGCCTTGGAGCAGACCCGTTCGGCCATTTCCGAGGCGAACAGCTTGGCCTGGGAGGCTTCGGACAAGCAGGGTTTGCCGGCGGTGCGCAGGCGCGCAGCATGGAGGATAAGCAGGCGCGCAGCGTTGAGTTGGGTGTGCATGTCGGCCAGCAGGTTGGCCACGCTCTGGTGTTCGATGATCGCTTTGTCGAACTGCACCCGATCACGAGCGTAGGCCAGCGCGGCTTCAAACGCGGCGCGGGCAATGCCCAGGGCCTGGGCGGCGATGCCGATGCGTCCGCCTTCCAGGTTGGAGAGGGCGATGGCCAGGCCCTTGCCGCGCTCACCCAGCAGGTTGGCTTCGGGAACCTTGCATTGGTTGAGCGTGACGGCGCAGGTGTCTGAGGCACGAATACCCATCTTGTGCTCGGTGCGGTCGACCACGAAACCTGGGGTATCGGTGGGCACCAGAAACGCTGAAATGCCTTTCTTGCCCAGTTCCGGGTCGGTCACGGCGAACACGATGGCCAGCTTGGCGCGCTTGCCGTTGCTGACAAACTGCTTGGCGCCATTGATGACCCATTGCCCGTCACGCAACTCGGCACGGGTGCGCAGGTTATGGGCTTCGGAACCGGCCTGGGGTTCGGTCAGGCAGAAGCAACCGATGGCCTGGCCACTGGCGAGTTCGGCCAGCCAGGTGTGTTTCTGTTCGGTTGTGCCGTAGTTGAGGATCGGACCGCAACCCACTGAATTATGGATACTCATCAGCGCGCCCGTCGCAGCGTCGCCGGCGGAGATTTCCTCCACGGCCAGGGCGTAGGCGACGTAATCGACATAGGTGCCGCCCCATTCTTCCGGTACCACCATGCCCAGCAGGCCCAGCTCACCCATCTTCGCCACCAGGGCGTCGTCGATCCAGCCGGCTTTCTCCCAGGCTTGGGCATGGGGGGCGATTTCGCCACGGGCAAAATCCCGCGCCATGTCTCGGATCATCACTTGTTCTTCAGTGTATTCAAGATCTTGCATGGCTTATTTCCCAATCTGCACGAAGTCGCGGAAGAAGCTCTCGACATGGCTGGCATCCAGCGCATGGAGGGTGGGTGGGTTCCACTTCGGAGTCTTGTCCTTGTCGATGATCAGGGCGCGAACCCCTTCGATCAGGTCGCCGCGCTCGAACCACTGGCGGTCCAGGTGCAGTTCGAGGGCAAAGCACTGTTCCAGTGGCAAGTGGCGGCCGCGGCGCAGCATCTCCAGGGTCACGGCCATGGCCAGGGGCGAGCGGGTCTGCATGAGGTTGGCGGTGGTCAGCGCCCAGTCATGGCTATCGGCCACGGTCACTTGTTGCAGTTGCTCGACGATGCTGGGCACGTCCGGCAACCCGAAAAAGTGGTCAATGGCCGGGCGCAAGGTCGCCAACGGGGCGTCGGGCAATTGCTGCACGGCGAGCTTGGCGAGTGCGCCTTGCAAGTCCTTGAGCGGCGAGTCGTGCCATTGCAGGCCGTCGAGTTTCTGGTCCAGCTCAACCAGCTTGGCGCTGTCGATGTACCAGTCTGCCAGCCCGCAATACAAGGCATCCGCCGCGCGAATCTGCACCCCGGTCACCCCAAGGTAGGTGCCCAGCTCGCCAGCAATACGCGAGAGAAAATAGCTGCCGCCCACATCCGGGAAGTACCCGATGGCCACTTCCGGCATCGCCAGGCGGCTGCGTTCGGTGACCACCCGCAGGTCCGCGCCTTGCACCAGGCCCATGCCACCGCCGAGGACGAAGCCGTCCATCAATGCCAGTACGGGTTTACGGTAGTGATGAATGGCCAGGTCGAGGGCATATTCCTCGACGAAGAATTCCTGGTGCAGGGTGTCGCCTTGCTTGAAGCTGTCGTACAGCGAACGGATGTCGCCGCCAGCGCAAAAGGCTTTCTCGCCGGCGCCGCGCAGTACCACGGCGTAGATCTCGGGGTCGTCGGCCCAGGCCTGCAAGTGCGCGGCCAACTGGCGGACCATGTCCAGGGTGATGGCGTTCAGGCCGGCGGGCCGATTGAGGGTGAGGTGGCCGATGTGGTTACGCACCTGTGCCAGAACAGCGTCCTGCTGGACCTCGGCGTGGCTTGCTTGGGATGAAACCTGAGCAGTCATCTCTAACTCCCTGCTTTTATTGTCTTTATCAAGATGTTCGCGGGTGAACTCTCTTGTGATCGTACCAGTGCAAATTTGCCCCGTACAACCCGGAATCGTGCAGGTCGTTGTTGCATTTATGCAGTGCCGGTCAAACCACCCGGCTGGCCAGAACCTCGCCGATACTGCGACGCCGTGCATGGCCCTCGGCGGCGTGGATCAGTTGCTCCAGCTCTGTCGGTTCGACGTCGTAGAACTGTTCCATCTCGGCCAGCGCCAGCTTGAGGTCAGCTGCCGTGATGCTCGGCTCGCTGACGGCGGTGGCAGTGCCCAGGATAAACGGTGCAGGCTCGGCAAGCCCCTTGGGGTAACGTGTGCGCGTGGCATTGTTATAGGCCAACGCGCAGGCGAGCAGGGCGCCAGCGCCGAGCATCACCGGCGCCAATTCGTACCAGCCAAGGGCGACAGATGCCGGATCGGCCAGCACCAGGGTCATGGCCAGGCCACCGGCCGGCGGATGCAGGCAGCGTAGCCAGCAGATGAGGACCACGGTCATACCCGCCGCCAGGCACGCGCTACCCAAGGTGCGCCCCAGGACGCGGGCGACCAGCAGCGCGACGACGCCTGCACACAGGTAACTGCCGATGATCGACCAGGGTTGGGCCAGCGCCCCCGAGGACACGGCAAACAACAGCACCGCCGAGGCACCCAGAGGGCCGAGCAGGTGCAGGGCGACCTCCATGCCGAATACTTGGGCACAAGCCCAGACACTCAATAGCGTGCCCAGGGCCATGCCGATGGCTGCACGGCTCCATTCGGCGGGACGGGTGTTGATTGCAGCGGGTAACCAGCGAGCGAGCATTGAAAGACGGTCCATAAACGGCGGGCGAAAAAAAAGGCCTGCCTGGTTTCCCGGAACAGCCCTTTGAAGGTTCCAACATTGGGGGAAGGAACCTGTGCAGTGTGCCGCGCTTGATCCAGGGGCGCTACTGCATATTAATGAAGGTTAAATACAAAAAAAATGCAGTTAAAAGGCGTCGCCGTAGGTGATCGGCCCGGTGGCTGTGGCCGTCGTTGGGTTGATCTTGCCCAGCACGCGACTGTGGGTTTCTTCATTGAACAGGCGCTCTTGCAGGTCTTCGCGCAGCCTGGGATCGTCGGCCAGCGGCCCCTTCAACGCCACCAGTGCGTCACGCAACGCCATCAAACGATCAAGCCTGGGTAAAGGTACGGTTAACAGGTCATCTCGCACGGCATTGTCCTCTCAATGAAGTAAGCCATCGCGCGCGGGCAGCCTACAACGTCCTTGTTGTTGTGAAGTGCCCTGACCCAAGCGCTACAGGTTGGTCCTGACGGTCGGGTGGTAGATAGTGAGTGCACGTGGCAGCGAGTCTACAGTTGGGCTCCGAGCACCGGAAGGGAAAGTGCACCAGCCATTACGCAAACAAATGTAGGCACTTTCTTGGTACCTATGATGAAAGCCGCCCACTCGTTGAGCAGTGGGCGTTCTTTCTTACAATGCAGCGAGAAAAGCACTCAGGGCGTCGAGGTTTTTGCCAAATGCAGCAACACATAGGGGGTTTTGTCGAACGCTGCCGTGAGCGTCGGCGTGATTGAGCGCAGGCGCGGATCGTCCAGCGCCTGGAAGTCGGCCTGGCTCATCACTATCCATGCCGGCGCCTGGACGGGTTTCAATTCGGCGGGCAGCTGAGTAAACAACGGCACCTTGTCGCAATCGAAGTTGACCATGAACTTGATGGCTTTCGCGTCTTTGCCCAGTGCATGCAACACCAGCGGCGCCGGTTGCTGCTGAACGTGCGCCTTGACGGCGAGGCTGAAGGTGCGAGTGTCGTACACCTGACGTTCCAGGGGTTCGACCACCATGATGTAGGTGCTCCACAGGGCGAGCACGGCGGCCAAGGCGGGCCCATAGGTGCGCAGCCGCGAGCGGAACAATGCCAGCAGCGCCAGCACCTGTAGCATGCCAAGCACAACGAAGATCAGCACCAGGTCGGCCAGCGGCTCCGGGTAACGCCGCCGCGCCACTACCAGGCCAATGGCCAACAGGGTTGGCAACAGCGTCCAGATGCCCAGCATCAAGGCGCGCAGCCAGGCAAACAGTCGCCCTTGCGTGGCCTGGAAGGGGTACGCGGCAATGATCGCGGCCATCGGCAACATCGGCAGGATATAACGCGCTTTCTTGGCTTGAGGCACCGACAGGCCCAGCATCACCAGCACACCCGCTGCTGCGCAGTAGAGCACCAGCTTCAAGGCTGGGTCCGGCGCGCGTCGACCGCCCATCAGCACCGCCAGCAGCACTAACAATGCCAGTGGATAGGCCAGGGCGTAATTGCCCAGGGAGCTGGTGAAGTAATACAGCACGCCGCCGGAGCCTTCACTGCCATCCATGCGCCCCAGGAACTGCATGCGAATCACGTCATGCATAAAGTCTTCACCACCGCTGAGCTTGGCCAGCAGCAGCAACAGGCCGACGCACGCCGCCAGCAGCGCCAGTGCCAGCAGGCCGAAGCTGAACAGCTGGCGCCACTGGCGGTTGATCAGGTAGTAGCTGCACAACACGCCCGTAGGGATCACCAGGCCAATCGGGCCACGAATGGCAAACCCCAACAGCAGCAGCAAAAACACCCAATGCAGGCGCTTTGCAGCGGCGAAATGGTCATGGGCATAGCCCAGGTAGAACACCGCCAACGCCACGGCGGCGAGCATCTGATCCAGGGAGACTGCGCGGGTTTCGCTGATGAAGGTACTGCTGAGCAGCAGCATCGCAATGCTCAGCAGGCCCCAACGCGGCGAGTAGGGCGCGGTGAGGCGATAGACCAGCACCACGATCAGCGCCGACGCCACCGCCGTGGGCAGCCACGCCGTCAGGCTGGTGACCTGGCCCAAGGGCAACGACAGCAGCCACGTCAGCAGGGTCGACGTCGCCAGGTAATCGGCATACGGCTGGCCATAGGTGGTGGGGAAGAAGCTTGGCCCATGGCGCAGCATTTCCTGGGCAAACACCACGAAGCGCGAATCAAAGCCGATGATCGCCTGGTGCCAGTTGCCGGCGATAAACAGCACCAGCGCCAAGAGCCCAAGCCCCAGGGACTGGTGACGGATCGTTGCACGCTGCGCGGACGGTAAGGCGATGTTCACCTAGCAAGCGTCCTTGGCCTGTTCCACCCAGTTTTGCTGGGGGATCGGCAACTCGCAGGAGTCGCCGCGGCCGATGGGGAAGTACTTGAAGCCTTTGCGCGCCAGGCGTTCGCCGTCGTACAGGTTACGGCCGTCGAAGATCACCGGGGTTTTCAGGCGCTGGTGAATCAGGTCAAAGTCCGGTGCCTTGAATTGCTGCCATTCGGTGCACACGATCAACGCATCGGCGCCGCCCAAGGTGGATTCCGGGGTGCCCATCAGCATCAGGCGCGGGTCGTCCCCGTAGATGCGTTGGGTTTCCTGCATGGCTTCCGGGTCGAACGCACGCACATTGGCGCCAGCGGCCCACAGCGCTTCCATCAGCACACGGCTGGGGGCGTCACGCATGTCATCGGTGTTGGGCTTGAAGGCCAGGCCCCACAGCGCGAACGTCTTGCCCTTGAGGTTGCCCTGGAAGAACGCGTTGATGCGCTCGAACAGCTTGCTCTTCTGGCGCTGGTTGATGGCTTCCACGGCTTCGAGCAGGTCGCTGGAGCAGTTGGCCTGCTTGGCACTGTGAATCAGGGCGCGCATGTCTTTGGGGAAGCACGAGCCGCCATAACCGCAGCCGGGGTAGATAAAGTGGTAGCCGATGCGCGAGTCGGCACCAATGCCCAGGCGCACCGACTCAATGTCGGCGCCCAGGTGTTCGGCCAGCTCGGCGATCTGGTTGATGAAGCTGATCTTGGTGGCCAGCATGCAGTTGGCGGCGTATTTGGTCAGTTCGGCGCTGCGCAGGTCCATGAAGATGATGCGGTCGTGGTTGCGGTTGAACGGCGCGTACAGGTCGCGCATCACGTCACGTACTTCTTCACGCTCACAGCCGATGATGATCCGGTCCGGGCGGCGGCAGTCTGCAACGGCGGAGCCTTCCTTGAGGAATTCCGGGTTGGAGACGATATCGAACTGCAGCTCACGGCCGGCGGCGCGCAGGTTATTGAGGATGTGGTCGCGCAATGTGTCGCCGGTGCCGACCGGTACCGTGGATTTCTCCACCAGGATCACCGGTGCCACGCGGTGGCGGGCAACCGCATCACCCACCGACAGTACGTATTTCAGGTCGGCCGAACCGTCTTCATCCGACGGCGTGCCCACAGCAATAAACAGCACTTCGCCGTGCTCGACGGCGAGTTTTTCGTCATGGGTAAAGCGCAGGCGCCCGCTTTCCAGGTTGTCCTTGACCATGGCTGCCAGGCCCGGCTCGAAGATGGTCACGTGACCTTTCTGCAGCGATTCGACCTTGTGCTTGTCAACGTCCATGCAAATGACATCGTGACCGACTTCGGCTAATACAGTGGCCTGAACCAGACCAACGTAACCACTACCAAATACACTGATTTTCATGGGGTATTCCTGGGACTTGAGGTGCTAGCACGACGAGAGTTGATAACCAGTACGCCGAGGATGACCAAGGCCACCCCCAGGGTTTTTGAAAGCGAGAAATTTTCGTTGAACACTGGCAGGCTGGCGGCCAGCAAATACACCAGCGCGTAGCTGATGCTGAGCAGCGAATAAGCGCGGCCCAGGGGTAAGTGCTTCAGGGCGCCGAGCCAGCACAGCATCGACAGCGCATAGGCGATGATCGCCAGGATCACCACGCCCAGGGCTCCCAGGTCGATGCGGTTATCCGTGAAGGCGGCCAGCCATTCAGAGGGGAGCGGCAGGCGCGTCATACTCCAGCGCATGCCCAGTTGGGCACCACTCACCAGGCCGACACTGCCCAAGGCCAGGACAAAACCCCGCACGCGACTCATACCTGACGCCCCAGCAAGACCACGCCGGCAATCACCAGCCCCACACCCAGCCAGTGACGGCCATCAATGGGCTCGTGGAACACAAAGCGCGCCATCAGCGTGACCAGCACAAAATTCAGGCTGAGCATGGGGTAGGCAATACCCACTTCCAGGCGCTGCAACACCAGCAGCCACACCAGCAAGCCCAGGCCCAGGCACACCAGCGCCGACCACAACCACGGCGAGCGCAGTTTCGATGCCCAGCCATCCGGCATGCCGCGCCAGCTTTCCACGGCAAACTTTTGCGAGACCTGGCCCATGCAAGTGAACAGGCAGGCCGTGAGCAGTAGCAGCAGGGTGATCATGGCGCGACCTGCGGGAAAATCAGGATCACGATCTTGCCCTGCGCATACCGTTTTCCGTCGGTGGGCAGCAGTGCGAGCTCTTCCTTTTCACCGGTGCTATTGACGCGCATCACCACGCCCACCGCGCCGGTACGACGGGTTTCGGCCATCCACGCCTGGATGCGGTTACGGTCGACCAGGCGCGGCGCCGTGTCCTCGTAAGCCAGGCCGTACTTGACCTCACCCGAGGTGTTGTACAGCGTGATATCGGGGCGTTTGAGGCGCCAGGACAACGCCGAGGCGGCGCCCAGGTCGTTGCTCAGCAGGGCAACGCTGGGCTGCAACTCGTCGATGTGATCGATGATGAATTGGTCCGGGGTCTTGTTGTAAACCACCGAGTGGGGCAATGCGGCAGGCACCAGCAGCACCAGTAAGCCACTGCCGATCAGCGGCGCGGCCCACAATTTCAGCGGGCGTGCCGCTTGCAGCAGATTGACCACGATCCAACCGAACAAGAAGATGAACACCAGCACCAGGCTGAGGGTTTCCTCACCCGGTTCGTATACCGGCTTCTTCAACTGGAACCAGCTGAGGGCCAGCAATACCAGCACACCGATCGCCAGGTTCAACCAACCATTGATGCGCAGCACGCGGCCGCGGCCTAGAGCCAGTTTGTCGCTCAGGGCCGAGCCCATCAGCAAGGCCAGGGGCAACATGCACGGCATGATGTACGAGGGCAGCTTGCCTTTGGCCAGGCTGAAAAAGGCCAGGGGCATCAACAACCACAGCAACAGGAACGCGGTTTTCGGCACGCGTCGTTGCAGCCAGGCCTGCTTAAGCGCGGACGGCAGAACGGCGACCCACGGCAGCGCGAACGCGACCAGCAGCGGCAAGTAATACCAGAACGGTTCGGCGTGCTGGGCGTCTTCACCGGCAAAGCGTTGGATGTGCTCGTGCCAGAAAAAGAAATGCCAGTAGTCCGGCTCTTGCAGATGCACGGCCAGCGCCCACGGCAGGCTGACGGCAATCGCCACCACCACGGCAACAGGGCCAAACTTGCATAACTCGCCAAAACGTTTTTGCCAGACGGCGTAGGGCAGGGCGACCAGCACCGGCAGCAACCAGGCCAGGAAGCCCTTGGTCATGAAGCCCATGCCGCACGCCAGGCCCAGCAAGGCCCAGGACCACAAGCGCGCACGCCGTGTGGTGCTGTCGAAACAGAACCACAAGGCCACGCCCGTCAGGTTGACCCAGAAGGTGAACTGCGGGTCCAGGTTGGCATAGCCGCCCAGCGCGGCCACGCTGACGAAGCTCATGTAGAGCAGCGTGCTGACCAGGCTTTTTTGCGGGTCGTTCCACAACCGGCGAGAGACCAGATACACCAGTAGAATGCTCAAACCGGTGCTCAATGCCGAGGCAAACCGCACGCCGAACAGGTTCTGCCCGAAGATCGCCTGGCCCAGCGCGATCATCCAATAGCCTGCGGCGGGCTTTTCGAAGTAGCGAATGCCCATGAAGTGCGGCGCGGCCCACTTGCCGGTCAGCAGCATTTCCTGGCTGATTTGCGCATAGCGGGTTTCATCTGGAATCCACAGGCCATGGGTGGCCAATGGCAGCAGGTAGAACACGGCAAACGCCAGCAGGAGCAGGGGCAACGCCCAGCGGCGGATCATGCCTGCTGCACTCCCAGCCAACCCTCGCGGCCGCTCAAGGCGCCGCGCACCAGCTGTTGCTGGGGCAGGGTGGTCACATCCGCAGGCAACAGCTCGCCCAAAGGTTTGAAATCAATGCCGCGCTGCCCGGCCTGGGCGAGCAACTGGCGAAAATCATTGGCCATCAGAATCCCTTCTACTTCTGCGTGGATCGTATAGACGTTCAGCTTTGACGCGCTGAACCGATCAAGAATGAAGCGGTTGAAATCGTTGGCAGCCACCACCGGCCCGACGACTTCGTCGAAGGTCGGCAGGTCTACCGGAATTTGTGGGGTGCCCGCGCTGCCATCGGCCAAGGTTGGTCGAAACAGGCTGGTGCCCCGGCAATCGCTGTTGTAGCGAAAGTTGAAGCTTTGCTTGGCTTGCACCACGCGCTCATCGGCACGCCAGCCGGCGGCCGCTGAACAGTCGACGCGCTCGCCGAGGATGTCGCTCAAGGTGTCTACGCCGCGTCGAATCTGCTCGACCAGCTGTGCCTCGCTCCAGCGCCCGGTGTTGGCCTGCCAGCCATGGTGGTCCCAGGCGTGCAGGCCGACTTCATGCCCGGCGGCCTTGGCCTGGCGCATCAAATGCCCCAGGTCGCGGCCAATCGGCTTGCCTGGCCAGGCGGTGCCGGCCAGCAAGATGTCCCAGCCATACAGGCCGGCAGCGTTGGAACGCAGCATCTTCCACAAAAACTGCGGGCGGATCAGGCGCCACAAATGGCGCCCCATGTTGTCCGGCCCGACACTGAAGAAGAACGTCGCTTTGACCCCAGCTTCGGCCAGGGAGTCGAGCAACCGTGGCACACCTTCACGGGTGCCGCGGTAGGTGTCGACGTCGATGCGAAGACCTGCCTGCATTACTTTTTGTCCGCAATTTCAAGCATGGCTTCACGCAAGAAGAAATCGAGCGTGTTGCCGATGGTTTCGCTCATCTGCACGCTCGGCTCCCAGTTCAGCAGGCGCTTGGCGTTTTCGATGCTTGGCTTGCGGTGCGCCACGTCCTGGTAGCCCGTGCCGTAGAACGCCTTGCTCTCGACGTCGCGGAACCCAGCGAACGGCGGGAAGTTGTGGCGCAGCGGGTGGGCCTCGAACTGACGCAGCAGCTCTTCGCCCAACTGGCGGATGCTGGCTTCGTTTTCAGGGTTGCCGATGTTGATGATCTGTCCGTCGCACACGCCATTGTCGTTATCAATGATGCGCGCCAGGGCTTCGATGCCGTCGGCAATGTCGGTGAAGCAACGCTTCTGCTCACCACCGTCGAACAGACGGATCGGTGTACCTTCCACCAGGTTCAGGATCAGTTGGGTAATGGCGCGGGAGCTGCCGATGCGCGCCGAGTCCAGGCGGTCCAGGCGCGGGCCCATCCAGTTGAACGGACGGAACAGGGTGAACTTCAGGCCCTTGTCGCCGTAGGCCCAGATCACGCGGTCCAGCAGTTGCTTGGAGACGGAGTAGATCCAGCGCTGCTTGTTGACTGGGCCCACCACCAGGTTGGAGGTGTCTTCGTCGAAGTACTGGTCTTGGCACATGCCGTAGACTTCCGAGGTCGACGGGAAAATCACGCGCTTGTTGTACTTGACGCAGTAGCGCACCAGCTTGAGGTTTTCTTCGAAGTCCAGTTCGAACACGCGCAACGGGTTACGGGTGTATTCGATCGGCGTAGCGATAGCCACCAGCGGCAGCACCACGTCGCATTTCTTGATGTGGTACTCGATCCACTCGGTGTGGATGCTGATGTCGCCTTCCACATAATGGAAATTCGGGTGGCTGCGCAGGCGCTCGATGGCGTCGGAGCCGATGTCCAGGCCATAGACTTCGTAGCGGTCGTCACGCAGCAGGCGCTCGGACAAGTGGTTACCGATAAAACCGTTGACGCCCAGAATCAGCACGCGAGTGCGGCGCGGCTTGCGGCCTGACTCGGCGCCGCGCAGTACAGAACCATCCACCAGGCCCAGTTCATCGGCCAGGGACGGGCCCGCCAGGTACAGGCCGTTTTCGTTGCGCTGGCCGAACTTGACCACCAGGGAATCTTCACCGCAGGCAATGCGCAGCGGGTTGACGCTGATCACACGGCCAGGCGCCAGACCTTCGTTGCCCTTGACCACGTCGGCTTGCCACACGATCAGCTTGTGCTCGCCCACGGCGCAGAAGGCGCCCGGGTACGGCTGGGTCACCGCACGCACCAGGTTGAACAGTTGCTCGGCGGGCTGTTTCCAGTCCAGCTTGCCATCGGCGGCGGTGCGACGACCGAAATAGGTGGCTTTGCTTTCGTCCTGGGCGATTTCGCTCAGCTTGCCTTGGGCCAGCTGTGGCAGGGCATCGCGCAGCAGGGCAGCGGCCGCATCACGCAGCTTGGCATGCAGGCTCAGCCCGGTATCGCTGCGCTCGATGGTGACTTTCTGCTGGGCCAGGATGGCGCCGGCATCGGCACGCTTGACCATACGATGCAGGGTCACGCCGGTTTCGGTTTCGCCTTTGACCAACACCCAGTTGGCCGGGGCGCGGCCACGGTATTTAGGCAGCAACGAGCCGTGCAGGTTGAACGCGCCTTTGCGGGCGGTGGCCAACAGCGGTTCGCTCAGCAGGTTGCGGTAGTAGAACGAGAAGATGTACTCCGGGTTCAGCTTGGCAATGCGTTCGATCCACAGCGGGTGGTTGGCGTCTTCCGGAGCATGTACCGGGATGCCGTTGCGTGCGCAGAGTTGGGCGACGGAACCGTAGAAGTTGTTTTCCTTGGGGTCATCGGCATGGGTGAACACGGCGGCAATGTCGTAACCGGCGCTGAGCAGCGCTTCAATGCCTGCGCAGCCAATATCGTGGTAGGCGAATACAACAGCTTTTGAACTCATGACTGGACCTGATCCGAAGAAGAAGTAGACGTATGGGAAGACACCAGGCCGTCAACCACGACGACTGGAGCCGGTGCTGCCGGTTGGTTGCGCAGCACTTTTTCAATAAAGAAGCGTGGGCGGGCGCGTACATCGCTGTACATGCGGCCCAGGTATTCGCCCAGCAGGCCCATGCCGATGAACTGGCCCCCGGTGAACACGAACAGCACCGCAAACAGCACGAACAGGCCATCGCCCGCCCAGTCGGCGCCGAACGCCAGGCGCATGACAATCAGGGCAAAGGCAAACAGCACGCCGAGCGCCGCGAGGCTAAAGCCGACGATGGACAGCAGGCGCAAGGGCGTGGTGGTCATGCACGTCAGCAGGTCGAACATCAGGCTGATCAGGCGCATGGCGCTGTACTTGGATTCGCCGTGCTCACGTTCAGCGTGGTGCACGAGGATTTCCGTGGTGTGGCGGGCAAAGCCGTTGGCCAGGATAGGAATGAACGTGCTGCGCTCACGGCAGGCGAGCATGGCGTCGACGATGGTGCGGCGGTAGGCGCGCAACATGCAGCCGTAGTCGGTCATGGCCACGCCGGTAGAGCGCTGCACGGCGAGGTTGATCAAGCGCGACGGCCAGCGGCGGAAGGCCGAGTCCTGGCGGTTATTGCGCACGGTGGCGACCACGTCGTAGCCCAATGCGGCTTGCTCGACCAGGCGCGGGATTTCTTCCGGCGGGTTCTGCAGGTCGGCGTCGAGGGTAATCACCACTTCGCCACGGCACTGTTCAAAGCCGGCCATGATCGCCGCGTGCTGGCCGTAGTTGCGGTTAAGGATCACCGCTACCACGTTGCTGCCGTCTTCGGCGGCGGCGTCTTCGAGCAGTTGGGCCGAATTGTCGCGGCTACCGTCATCCACCAGGATGATTTCGTATTCGTAAGCCAGTTGCTTGCAGGCTGCCGTGGTGCGGCGCAGCAACTCAGGCAGGCTTTCTTGTTCGTTGTAGACCGGGATAACGATCGACACGCAATGAATAGGGTAGGGTTTCAAAGATTCATGACCTCGGGCTAAAGCGACTTCAAGCGTGAAAACAGCAGCGTTCATTGGGCAAAACTACAGCCCGCAGGTTACAAAACGGGGCTAAAGATGATGCGTTTTCAATAGGTTAGTCGATAATCCACGGATTGCTCTTAAGTGTTGCCTACAAGGTTAAGCGCAAAAATGTGCAACGAATATGAAAGGCGGATGAAAAACTCGTTTATTTGACAGGCAGACAGCTAGGGTTCAGCTAAGTAATCAAGGCGTTACAGGTAAGCCTCACAGGGCGATATCGGAGCTTCGTGCAGGGCGCTTGGTTCAATTTGAGCGAGGCGATCGGGCCAATGCGCGCCCTTCAACAATCTTCTCTGCATTGGCGCTCAAGTGCCGGTAAAGTAAGCCCTCTCTTGCCAGGGTACTCGGATGAATAGCGTGCAGCTTTTGCGCGGCCCATTGCGGCCCGTGCTGATGGGATTGTTGATGACGGTGGCCTGTGCCACCAGCGTGCGGGCCGAACAGGGCGTCGCGCTGACGCCGCTGGACCAGGTGCCGGAAGGGGTGGAAGTGCGCGGCAAGCAAGTCGCCGCGTATACCTGGGATGACCGCCAGGGCAAAAACCTGCTGGTACTCGCCGAGCAAGTCGGTGAGCGCGATGACGATGGTACCCAATCGGCCTTTGTCTACGCGGCGCAGTACGTGCTGAGTGGCGAGCGCCCCAAGCGCGTCTGGATGCTGTATGACGATGTGCAGCACTGCGAGTTCGACGCCGGGCTGCGCTTTGACCGGGCCGCCACCAAGGTCACCGACCTGCTGGGCGATGGCAATACCCAGGCTACCGTCGGCTATTCACGCGCTTGCACCAGTGACGTCAGCCCCAACGAATTCAAGCTGATCATGCATGTCGGCAAGTCCGAGAAGTATCGTCTGCGTGGTCTTGACCGCGTGGGCGCCAGTTGGTGGGATGAAGACGCGGGCGCCTTGCGCGGCATGCCACTACCCACTGACTGCAGCGTCACGGCGCAGCAAGCGTTGGTCAGCCAATACAAGGAGCAGGGCACCGAACTGCCACTGCCGGGTTGCTATGGCAACGAGAAGGACTTTGCCAAGGCGCCGGACAGTTACCTCGCCTTTATGCGCCAGCAGTGGTTCGCGCTGATGCAGCAACAGGACGCCGACTGGAGCCAGTCCCTGGCCCAACCCCAGGCAGCCAGCGAGGACGACGATACAGCCCCGTGATTTTGTGCGAGGGCCGGTCCTGGGTTAGACTCGGCCTTCGCCAACCCACTAAATACATCGATTAATCAAATAGTTGGTCGGTGTATTTAATCCAAAGGCTGATCTACCTTGACCGAGTCCATTTGCAACCCGCTGACCCTTTATCTCACCCGCCTGGCGCCTTCCAGCCAACTGACCATGCGCTACGTGCTGCAGGATGCCGCCGACCGCCTGGGTTTCGAAGACCTCAACCTCGAAGAGATTGACTGGCACCTGCTGCAGCCCGAACACGTTATTGCATTGGTGGCTGCCTTGCGCGAGGACGGCTTTGCGCCGAACACCTCGTCGCTGTATGTGAATGCGGTGCGCGGGGTGATGAATGAAGCGTGGCGCATGAGCTTGATCAGCCAGGACCACCTGTTGAGGATGCGCTCGGTCAAGGCCACACCCGGCACGCGCCTGGGCCAGGGCCGCAACCTGCGCCGCACCTTGATCCGCGAGATGCTCGACGTCTGCGCCGCCGACCCTCGGCCCCAGGGCCTGCGGGATGCCGCGGTGATCGGGCTGTTATATGGCTCGGGCATGCGCAAGTCGGAGTCGGTCAACCTGGACCTGGCGCAGGTCAACTTTGACGAGCGCAGTTTGCGCGTGATCGGCAAGGGCAACAAGGAACTGGTCAAGTACGCGCCGGACTGGGCGTTTGCCAAACTTCAGGCCTGGCTGGCGTTTCGTCGCGAGCAGCTCAAGGAAGGTGAGCAGGACGACAGCTTCCTGTTTAACCGCATCCGTCGAGGCAGCCATATCACCCGGGAACGCATCACCAAGCATGCGATTTACTACATCGCGCGCCAGCGTGGTGATCAGGTAGGGGTCAAGATCATGCCCCATGATTTCCGTCGTTCGTTTATCACGCGGGTGATCGAGGAGCATGATTTGTCGATTGCGCAGAAGCTGGCGCATCACACTAACATCCAGACCACTGCCAGCTATGACGTGCGTGACGACAATGAGCGGCGGCGGGCGGTGGATCGGTTTGATTTGTAGGCGGCGGGGGCATGTGGGAGCTGGCTTGCCTGCGATGATGGCCTGCAGTCAACACAGTTAGACCGAGTACATATCCGTTATTTAGGTAACGGCCACCTAGGGTTCCGCTCTGACAGCGGCTCACTTTTGAAAAGCGCAAAAGTAAGCAAAACGCTTTTGCCCCACCACTCGGCACCTCGCTCCGGCTTGAATCCGTGGGCCGCCGTCATGGGCCATCCTTGGCCCAGGACGGCTAACCCGGCGTCCTGCCGGGTTACCCACGAATTCAAGCCTGCGTTCGGCCAGCGTGGTTTAACGGGGCGCCTGAGATCAAGATCAAAAGCAGAGCAACGGCAAGATCAAGAGCGACTCGCTTCGCATCGTGGTTACCGTTGGCTGCTACAACCATACTCAGGAGGAGGGCGGGGCGCTTGAAGCCAAATGAGCCGGTAAGCGCCGCAGCGTCCACCAGGTGGTCAGCATCGCGGCAAGCGCACACAACGCGATACCGATCAACATCGGCGCCGGGGTATGGTCGGCAAATAGGCCCACCAAGGTCATCGCAACAGCAGCAGTGACCATCTGGATCGCGCCCAGCAGTGCAGACGCAGAACCGGCCACTGCACCGTGATCCTCTAACGACAACACCCCGGCCGCCGGCAATAGCAGGCCAAGAAAGCCAAAACCAATAAACAACAGCCCCATCATCAGGGCCAGGCTGTCGCACCACAGCGTAGTCGCCGCCAGCAAGCTCATGACCGCCGCCACGCCCACCACCGACCAGCGAATCAACGGCGCCAGCCCAAAGCGGGCGCTGAGGCGTGCGGTCAGTTGGCTCATGGCAAAAAACGAGGCCGCGTTGAGGGCAAAGCACAGGCTGAACTGGGTGGGCGTCAGGCCGAAATACTCGATGTACACGAAGGGCGCGCTACCGATGAACACAAAGAAGGTAGCCAGGCCAAACCCGCACACCACCGACAATCCCGTAAAAACCGGGTCGCGCAGGAGGGCGCCATAGCTGCCGAACGCCTGGCCCAGGGTCTTGCCCAGGCGGCGCTCGGCCGGGTGGGTTTCTGGTAGTTGTACAGCGGTCATCACCAGACACAGCACGGCCACCACCGCCAACACGGCAAACACTTCGCGCCAGCTCCAGATCGAAATCACCAGGCTACCGGCCAAAGGCGCGAGGATCGGTGAAACACTCATCACCAGCATCAACAAAGCCATCAGACGCGCGGCTTCATGGCCGGTGTACAGGTCGCGGACGATCGCCCTTGGGATCACCATCCCCGCGCAGGCACCGAACGCTTGTATGGCTCGAAAGCCGATCAGCACTTCGATAGTCGGGGCCAGTGCGCAGCCGACGCTGCCAATGGCAAAGATCACCAAACCCGCATAAATCGGTGGTTTACGCCCGAACACATCGCTGAGGGGGCCGTAGAACAACTGGCACACGCCGATAATCATGAAGAACACCGTCAAACTCATCTGCACCGCCGCCGGCGAGGCCTGGAGGCTGGCGCCCAGGGTGGGCAGCGCTGGCAGGTAGATGTCGATGGCAAAGGGGCCGACGGCGGTGATCAAGCCCAGCAACAAGGCCAGACGGGCGATACGTTGAGGCATTTGGCAGATCCAGGTAGAGCAACGGACGCTCAGCTTAAGGGAACCGCGCAGATCCGCAAACTTAGGCTTCACTAACAAGCAACAGCTGCCGATACAGCTAGCAGCGACACTCAAACGGTTGGGTTCCCAACCGGCAGGCCTGGCACGGGGTACCACTATGACGATCAAATTACGCTTGGTGCTGTTGATTGCGACCGGGTTGCTCACCGCTTTGATCATGAGCCTGGCTGGCTACCTGGGCAATACGCGGATGGCCGATGCGGTACAGGACAACGACGTCAGCATGACGGTACTGCGCAACCACATGGAAGCCGACATGATGCACGACGCCCTGCGTGCGGATGTGCTGTCTGCCATGTTGGTCGGGCTGGGCAAAAGCACCAGTACGCCGGCCGAGGTCAACAGCTCGATCAAGGAGCATGCCGAACACTTCCGCGAGGTGCTGGCGGAAAACCTCAAGCTGCCACTGGACGCCTCGATCAAGGCCAGCCTGGAAAAAATCAAACCCAGCCTGGACACCTACATCAGCGCCGGCGAGCGCATCGTCGCCCTGGCCCTGGAGAACCCCGAGGCCGCACGAGGGGAACTGCAGACCTTCAATGCCGCGTTCAGCCAGTTGGAAGAACAAATGGCAGCGTTGAGCGAACTGATCGAAAACAATACCCAACTCACCAGCACCGGTACCCGGCAAACCATCAGTAACGCCAACTGGACCTTGATTATCGTATTGGGCGCGAGCCTGCTGTTGCTGCTGGCACAAGGACGTTGGGTGACCCTGAGCATCATGGGGCCGTTGCGCACCGCCAGCCATATTGCCCAGAGCATTGCCCATGGCAACCTGAGCGAGCCGATTGTCGAACCCAAGAACCAGGACGAAGCCAGTACGCTGATTCGCAGCCTGGCGACGATGCAGCGGGATTTGCGCGGCATGATCGAAGTGGTTCGCAGCAATGCCCATGGCGTCAATGGCATGAGCGAGCGCCTCAGCCAGGGTTGCCATGAAGTGGCAGGCAGCAGCCAGCAACAAAGCGTCGCCGCCAGCACCATGGCCGCCGCCGCAAGCGAAATGACCGCCAGCATCGAAGAAATCACCCGTCACGCCCAGCGTGCCCTGGACATGGCCAGCCAGGCTGAAACCCTGGCCAAGGACGGCGGCCGCGTCATTCACCAGGTGGTCAGCGACATGGACGGCATCGCCCGTTCTGCCCAACAGTCAGCCCAAGTGATCCGCACACTGGACAAGGAGTCTGAAGCGATCTACAGCATCATCCAGGTGATCAAGGGGATTGCCGACCAGACCAACCTGCTGGCCCTGAACGCCGCCATCGAAGCCGCCCGCGCCGGTGAACAAGGGCGCGGCTTTGCAGTCGTGGCCGACGAAGTGCGCAGCCTGGCCGGACGCACCAGCGCCTCCACCCAGGAAATCGCCAGCATGGTCGGGAGCATCCAGCAGAACACCCGAGCAGCGGTGATCAGCATGGAGGAGGGCGTTGCTCAAGTGGACAAGGGCATGGCAGTGACTGCCGAAGTGGAACGCGCCATTCGCGAGATCCTCCAGGCTACGCTGAGTACCACTGAATTGGTCAATGATATTTCCCGCACTATTAGCGAGCAGAGCCTGGCCAGTAATGAGATTGCTCATCAGGTGGAGAGGATTGCGGGGATGTCGGAAAGTAACAGCCGGGTAATCGCGGGCACGGCATCGACCACCGATGAGCTATCCAGCCTGGCAGGGCAGCTGTCGCAGTCGGTTGATCGGTTTAAGATGTAGGAGCCTAAGAACCTGGCCCGGGTTCCAGTAGAGGCGATAAGCAGCCTGCATATAACTCAACTAAATAGTCATTTAGTCGAGTTATAACTCATTATTATTAGTGGAGTAGGGTAGCTCACAAGATGATCTACGGGTAGCTCATCCTTGTTCGTTATCTTCCAAGCATGTTCGGTATCTTTCAAGCACACGTCTAATCGGTAAAAGCCCCGTAAATCAACGGCTCTAGCCATCTGAGGTGCCTATTCAATGGAGTATTCGATGGGGCATTTTCCAAGCTGGATGCTTCAAAGCGCTCATAATTACCTGAAAGCTTCTGAGGTTCTGGACGCGCAGAACCTACCGCACGTTGCCCAGGTCAATGCGGCGATTGGTATGGAAATTCTGCTCAAGAGCTTTATTTCCGTGCCTGACCAACATCAAGGTACATCCGGCGAGACCTACAAACTCGACTCTGTAGCGTTGGCCGCGGCTCACCAACATCTGAAAAGCGTTGGCAAAACCAACCGTAAAACGGCTGATAAGCACGATCTATTGACGTTGTTTCATGCGATACCCGAAGCGATTCGTAGCAGCTTGTCGCTGGACAGCCAGGAAGATTCCTTCGAGAGATACCGCGACGTGTTCACCAACAGCCGGTATCCGTATGAGCCGAGCAGCTGGAAATTTTCCGACCCGGTGCTGATGAGGTTGCTGCGGTGGACGCTGGCCAATGTGGTTGGCTATTACAAGGCGCAAGGTTCTCAGGATCAGTTCGTTCTGAATTACATCGTTGAGGTGCAGGCACGAGCTGCGGCACAGTGATTCGAGGCCCGGGCAGTCCCCAGAACTAAAGTATTGACATTTTTACCACCTAAAAATAGCAAAAAAAACAGATCGTTAGCAAAATCTAGCATCGGCGTGGTGCCAAGATATGAAAAGAAATTAGTCCCGGCTTTGGAAGTGATTATTTTTCTAAGAATGCGTAGGAACTAAATTACTGTCGGTGCTGCAGCAACACTATAGGAGCCCGAACGCCGGCTTAAAGGGGAGTTCATTACCCACTGCGTATAGGTCACAGAGGCTATTGTTGGATGGATGGCTACAAGTGTGGCCACCCAATCTGAGTTTGCCTCCTTCGACCTCAGTAAATACAGATTATGAAAAGGGTGACGTATTTGACCAAGGGCCGTTTTGTCCCGGTCAGTGTGTTATTGGGTTTGGTGATAACGCGTTAATCACGAGCAAAAATTACGCGCACCAATTTGCTTATTTTTTAATTGGGTCTCGCTGAAAAGGTAAGGGGCTTTGCCTATTTCTTATAGGTCAGCATACGAGGGGGGATCTCAGGTTGACAATCTCTAAAATGCGGAAGCTCTGAATATTTAATACACTACACGTATGCATATGATAGGACTGCAAGCCGTTGCATTAATACGATACTAAACACGTAGCTGTAATAATTTGAAGAATACCTATTTGACCGCAGGCTGACTTGGTTTGTAGAGCCACTATATGGCAATTAAGCGATAGAAATTTATGATTAATTGATATAACAAGAAAAATATTCTGGGGGTAGATTAAAGCCTAATGAAAACGGAGAGCTGGTATGGCTTCGGGCAAGCAATCTCTCAAGCAAGCGCATAGGAAGCGAATTATTCGAGAGGTAAGAGCGCGCGGTCACAGTAATAGAAATCTATGGTATGTGTACAGCGTCAAGCTAAAACAGGACTTGGTGTTGTCTTCTGATCTAGCGTTAGTCTACTGGCTAGTATTTCTTGAGATTAATCTAGATGTGGTGTCATTTCGGCAGTCTGAGGGAAGCGAAACTTTTGATTTTTTAGTGCAAAAAAGATCAGGAGATCTAGTTGAAGTTGAACTCTCGAACTTGGGTGAGCCTGCGGATAACAGTAGTGAGAAAAGTGTTCGAGTTCCATCAGTGCAAGTTATGAAGGAGGCGCCTTTCGCGATAAAAATTATGAAAGCTTTGGCATTTGCCGCGGCTATCAGATCGCTCGATTGTGTAGCAGCTTCGAATGCCATACGTGCAATTGAGGTGTCGCTTGGGGAGGGGGACATAAAGAGTGTACTTTCGAAGGCTCCGCTTGTCGCACCTCCGATAGTTTGCGGTGTTTTAGTACGTCACTTTATCGCGGGGCATATCGAAATTGATTTTGCGGGTAAACCCTCATTCGGGTATCACACCCAATGGAAATGTCGGTCATGACTACGATAAATAATGAGACTAACAATTGGGTCGAAAGCTTAAGCAAGCGAGCGATAGCGCTAGGCACTTTTCATGACTGGCCAAAGCCTGAATTGGTGGGATTGACTGACCAAGAGATAGAGAAATTTCAGCTAAAGTTTTTGGCAATGAAACTCTACTGTGAAGGCCTACCATTAAACAGCATCGTTGCTGCAACAGGTATAAATAGGCAGTGTATAAATTATTACGCGTCACGGTGCATGCAGTTGGCTCCTGACGGCTTATGTTGGGGATGCCGCGCACTGTTGCCGTATTTGCATACAAAGAAGTATAGCAGATCCAAGCAAGCGGCTCCAAAACTTCCTGAAGCTCAAGGCGGGTACTCTGGGCTCTTGGGCGCAGTCTTAAAAAAGTATCCAGATTTAGAGAGTAGATTTATTAGGAAAGTTCTTTCTTATTCAGATCCGGAGTCTGAAAGCGAGTATGCCATCAGTTCAAAAACACTACATAAGATATTTCTTGCTTCGCTTAAGGAGTTCGGTGTTAAGGAAGATGAATGGCCGTTTAATACTTTGTATCAAGGGCAGCGTACGATATATGATTACATTAAAAATATAAGAGAAAGCAATTTTAGTCGCATGATTCGCCTTGAAGGGACGCGCGAGGCGAAAGCACATATGGCGGTCGGAAAGGGACCAAGACCTGGATTGGTCTACACTGAACCATTCGAAGCTGTTGAGATTGATGGTTATAAAATTGATTGTCACTCTTCAGTTTTAATGAAGGCGCCGAATGGAACTTATATCCCCAAAAGGATTAGCCGGATATGGGTCGTACTCATGATTGATTGTGCATCGGGGGCGGTGCTGTCCTATAAGTGTGTTTTTCGATCAGAGATTTCAGCTACGGACGTGGTTGATGTCATGCGTTATTCTGTTGTAGGGCAGCAAAAACCAGAGCCCGGTATTGAAGGACTGATATATCCCGAAGGCAGCGGATTGCCTAATGACGTTATTCCGCAGTGTAAAGGAGCCTTATTTACGGTTGTAAAATTCGATGGGGCACTGGCTCACCTATCGGTAAAAGTTACAAATGCTGCAAGAAAAGAGTTGGGCTATTTCTGGACGGTTGGTGCACCTGCGCACTTTGAAAGGCGACCATGTGTAGAGCATGTATTTGGCTTGCTCTCCAATAATGTATTTTGCCGACTTTTAAGTACGACGGGCCACGGCCCTAACAATGGGCGTGCGGAAAACTGTGAGGAAGTTGCGACGCAAGCCCCGATTCTTGTTGAGCATTTGCTTCATCTACTTGATGTTGAAATAGCTCAGCATAATACAAGGATGAGTGAAGGCCTGTTTTTCTTGTCACCGTTAGACTTTATCAGGCAAAAACTGGAGAAAGATCACCAGCACTTCATGGTGAGAACGTTACCGGATGCCAGTGCTATGGGGGATACTATATTGCAGATGAAAAAAACAGTTAATGTTCGAGGTAGCAAAAAAAATGGCCGCCATCCTTATATTCAATTTATGAAAGTTCGTTACACGTCAAGCTATTTGCACGATGCGTGGGCAATGATTGGATCGAAGGTCGTACTGCACATTGATGAAAACGACTTAAGATTTGTAACAGCATTCACGATGGAAGGTTTTTTGCTTGGAAAGCTTGTTGCAGTTGGAAAATGGGCAGATACCAAGCATGATTTGCGAACCCGTAAAGCCATCAACTCAAAGGTGGCGGATAGAACGTTGCAAGTCAGCTTTGAACAAGATCCAGTTCTAGCTTATCTGGCTTTTTTAAGTAAGTCGAAGAGCAAAAAATCCATAGCTATTTCGGCCGACTCGGCAACCGAGGCGAAGCGTGTAGCGAGTGAGGCGGGAGCGCCATTAGTAGTTTCCGGATCCGCTAATAATTCAATTCCGGCGCTGGAAGGGAAACCGTTGGAGTTTTCGGACTCATTAATCATTGGTAGAAAGATTCCTGACCTGAATGAACTGCTCAGAAAAAGAAGGCTAAAATAATGGAATCCAAACAAGAGTTTGATAGGGAGGCTTATTTAGAGAGTCACCCGATTGTAAGTACTTTTTACACGCTGATTACGCCGATGATCGAAAAGGTCTATTCCATTTTTCGAGAAAGAGTATTCTCAAGACATACTGGGACCTTCTTGTATGCTCAGCCGAGAATGGGTAAGACAAGGTGCGCTAATGCCGTTAGAGACCTACTGGCCACCGAATTTCCAAAAAAATATGTCCTGTATCATACAGCAGATGGAAACAAGTCAGCTCACTTGACTCGCGATTTGGTTTTTGGAGCAGGGTTGTACAAAAATCCAAAAGAGTCATACAGCGCTTTGATTGAAAAATTTATCCTTCATGTACGTGTTGAAGTGGAATCAAGAGGTGGTAGGCACTTTGTAATAATTATTGATGAAAATCAACTTTTGTCGATAGACAGTTGGAATGAGTTACTTGTCATTCATAATCGTTTGGAGGAGCATGGCATTAGCATGACGACGCTAGGATTCGGACAGGAGGAGATACTTCAAAGAAGAAATTTATTATTCGGTGTTGGAGCAACCAACTTAGTGGCTCGGTTTTTAAGTGAGCCAATTCATTTTGACGGATGTTTGTCAGAAGCTGATTTCGAAAGCATACTCAATGAGTACGATTTGAATAAAGAATATCCGCTTGACTCGGGGTGCACATATACCGATTTCTTTTTGCCTAAGGCCTTTGCAGCAAATTTCCGATTGACCAGTTACAAAAAACTTATTTGGGCCGAGTTAATGAATGTAGCAGGGGAAAATGGCCCCCGCGTATTACCTCTTGAACATATTTTCCGCGTTATCGAAAGGATTTTAATGCGTTCCCGCCATATGGATAGCTCAGAGTTTCAAGTCACGGAAGGGATTGTTAAGGAGGCAGTGGGCGCAAGTTTAATCGCTGAATTTGTATCGTTGATGCGACAGGCAGAAAGGAAGTAGCCCATGAAACTCACATATGGACACTTTAACTATATTCCATTTGAGTCATCGTGGGGGATCCTGCTAAAAGCAAGCGCATTAAACTTCACTCGCCCGTTACAACTACTCAACGAGATTTCACGATTTCAGCAGTCCAGTCGTCCTGTTC
The DNA here is from genome assembly GCF_001728935.1 of Pseudomonas sp. AP42. Taxonomy (NCBI): domain Bacteria; kingdom Pseudomonadati; phylum Pseudomonadota; class Gammaproteobacteria; order Pseudomonadales; family Pseudomonadaceae; genus Pseudomonas; species Pseudomonas sp. AP42. The sequence continues at coordinate 106,114 of NZ_LYSO01000005.1, read as the reverse complement.
AGTACTGGAGGGGGCGTGCCATTGATGACTCCAAGCTGGCCGAAGCGCTTTCCCTGCCATATCCTGCAGTCAGGCGGGCTTTTATCGATAACCTGGTGGAATGTACGCCATTCAATTCGGTGGTTTATATACGACACTGCGCAAAATGTATCGCTCTAGGTTACCACTCAGTGTTCTTTCTTCTCCAAATGATAAAGCGGTGCCCTTGGCATAACCTACCACTTGAGCTATGCGTGCCCTGCAGCAATGCCATGAGGCTAGGACTATTTTTTTCTCCATCACCTGGAGGATTCGTCGCCAAGACGCGCTGCGATCATTTTGTTTTTGATTCTTCCGGGTCCGTCTACCTGAATAGCACTACTCCAGAGCAGCGGAATAAGTATGTGGAAGTTGGCTTAAGGATCGAAGCATGGCTTCATGCTGCGAGTGCAATGAAAGATCCTGTAGTCGACTACGCAGTGTCTCTGCTTCACGCCGCCAAAGTAGAAAGCACAGACTTTAACGAGCAAGCGCAGTTCGTCAATATCGGTCTCAATTTCGCGATCACCGAATTACGAGGATTCCCCTTTCCTAACGCAATCACTACTCGACCCATCCCTCCTTATAGAAAGATCGGCGCTACATACAGTCATCAAGAGGCTACAGATTTTGATCTCAGCGCGCGAGAAGTATACGTTCGATACCGGTGTGTTCGTCGATACTTGTACAAGACGTATGTGAAACCGCATTTGGAGTGCTATAAATATCTGAGTTCCCTAGATGCTCAGAGTCGACATGGTCTCGACTGCCGGTGCGCCTGTACGGTGTCTGCAGCGTTTTTGGCTTGGCGTTTAGCGTTGCACTATCGATTTCCTGCTGATGGGCGCGCGATCAATCTTACTACACCGAGTTGGCGTTTCCGTCCGACCTCTCCACGTCAAATTATGACTCTCTGGATAACGCAGTTTTATGCTATCTGGACCGGCATTGAATCCAGATGCGCAAATTGCAACCGAGACCGGGACCGTTTTTCGGTTGAGCTGTCGGGTGGAGATTCCCTTATGTTGGGGGCGGATGTCATCAGCATTACCAGTGTTGACGTAGATAAAAGTTCTGATGTGACCTGCTTGCACGTTTGCTCCGACTGGCTATCTCGGCAAAGCGATAAGCGATGCAGTATGAGGTTACGCGTTAGCGACCAGAGTAATTTTCACGCAACTGAAGCCGTCAACAGCTGGTCCTACACACCCGAACCGAAGACTTTTCTACGCTTTTGGTATGGCAAACACAACAAAATAGGGCGCCCATCGCCATTTGTAGCCGCAGGTTGACGTAGATTCACCTGCTTTAAAAGACGTTTGTCGTTCATCCGATAAGGGTGGCGGCAAGCAGGTGTGACGGTTGTTATGAAATGCCTTCAAAACTGCATACCATTTCTCACCTATGGCTCTAGCATAGTCATTTGCACAACGATGCCAGCCTCGCTAGTCTAGGAGACTTTTTTCACTTTTAACCGCAGAGCGGGGTTAGTGCTTAGCGCTGTGTTTTTTGGGGCGACGACTGATCGATAACTGCCTGGTTAGCCAAATCAACGGTGCCCAATATAGCTTCCAGCAATCCAATATGTACCGTACTAGCGATTGTATAGTGCTCGGTTCCTTTAGACTTCCCATTAGGCTTTACCCCCTACACTGGTCTTTTTGAGGAGTACGTATTTCACGCTGAGTGTTTCTTTGCAGTGTCTTTTAGCCCTTCGCTAAGTAGATGGTACACACAACCTGATCTGTCACGTCGTCTGTTTGCCCTTGGGTGTAGAGGCGGTCACCTAGCACTCTATAGATGTAGGATTTCGCTTTGCCTGGGCCGTTCCCCACCTCCGTCAATTCCAGGAGAGGCTCCATCAGCCATCGATCGGATTTGTTGACATAACTTGGGCTGACCAACTGAACGTCTTCCACCCATGCTGTAGATGTTTTCTCAGTCAAGACGTTCTGCAAGGTCTCTACCTTGGACAGCATCAACATTTGGCTCATCTGCAGGCCATCCTCATGATGAACCAATCGTACGTAGAACCAAGGCACATGCAAGCCATGCTCGATGTACGACCATAGCTGTACGTCCTCGCATAGAAATGCCGGCCTGGGTATTGCCGCATCCCGTGTCGTTCTAAACATACCACCGAAACCCTAGCGAAAATGAACACTATAGATTGTAGCTCTAAAGTGGTCGTTGCTGCCTTATAGTTCCTTTTGCGAGTTGTGCAAAATGGAGCTAAACCAAGCATTCGGACTGGCGCTGCAGCGTCTCAGGAAAAGCAGCGGGCTTACTCAAGAGGACTTTTCGACCGTCAGCAGTCGTACGTATCTCAGCACCTTGGAGCGCGGTCTCAAGAGCCCTACGCTGGAGAAAGTAGGGGAGCTGGCCTCCGTGATGGAAATCCAACCGCTGACGCTGCTCGCGTATGCCTATTTGCTACGCGATGAAACGCTCAGTCTTGAAGGAATGCTTGCTCAGGTCTACGGTGAGCTAACGGCGCTCGCATCTGAAGGTTGAGCGAGGCGACGGATCAGGACTAAGTCAATGGCGACGCTCCTGCATGCGGAGTAGGTCGGTGCCTAGCATGAGGTTGTGTGGGGCGAGCCGATATGGATGCACTTGCCCCGTGGAGCGCGCATGCCGGTGAAGCCTTCGGGCGAGAGCCCATGCCGCCAAGCCTTAAGGCTTGGTTCCGCCAAAGCATATTTATTTATGTGGAGGAATACGATCTTATGATTTAAGAGTTCCTGTGCCTATTTTCTCTTGCTAAAACAACCATCCAGCGCACATTTCTAATGGCAAAGCATCATTGCTGTACTTCGTGACATTTGACATCGCAGCGGGGTTTTAAGTCGCCCTATCCAAGTCTAGAGAGCTCTGAAGTCAGGTATCAACGTCAAAATTTGACTAGGCATATCCAAATCAATAAGCTTGAAGGGCTCGCTCTGAGGTTCGTGGGTGAAAACCTCCTCTCGGAGACACTTGAAATGAAAAAAGCCCATCACCCGATGGGCTTTTTTTTTGCTAGCAAACTTCTGAAAACGTTTGGTTCTACTGGTCGATCAAGTCAGCATCGCCCTCATGCAGACAGCGCCCGACTCTGGCATCGTGAATGCTAGGCAGTGAGGCCAATTTGACGAGGTAGATTTGAACGTGAACTGGGGAACGCTTGGGCTAGAAACACAGGAACAGGACGCGCTGGGCAGACCTATTTTCCCGCAACAATGGGGCGCACACCTGCATGACTTGGCTTCTGCAACCGTACATTCGCAGCACACTCCATTGGGGGCATCTCCATTTTCGTTCAGCGACATGAGCGGGGAGCAATTCGAGCAGTTCTGTTGGTGGCTACTTAGAAAGGATCATGACCTAGTTGGGTGCCAGGTGCTGGGCAAACAGGGAGCAAAACCTCAGGGCGGAATCGATTTGTTTGCCTTCCATCGTTCGCAGCCGGACGTATTGCGGGTCTATGAATGCAAATGCTGGAAACGATTTACTCCCGGTGCGTTAAGGGACACGGTGGATCGTTTTCTCTCTGGACGATGGGCCGACACCGCGCGCGTATTTACCTTGGTTCTTTCCAGCAGTGGCGTGCAGGGGTTGGGAGGCGAGTGGATTGAGGCTCGCAGAAAACTAGCCGACCGAGGCATCGAAGGGGTGATTTGGACCGCCGAGCATCTTTCAGAGAAGCTGCAAGCAGCACCTGACGTGATCAGTCGATTCTTCGGTGAAATGGCGGCGGCGGGGTGGGGGGCAGGGTGGATGCGACGGGTCGCTTTTCACGACGCGCTGCTTCAGGCGCTTGAAGACCCGCGACCGCACGTATCGAGGCTGGCTCATGACTTTATAGGTCAGGAGCGAGGCGCGAACGAGGAGCTGATTACCTGCCACGGCACAGACCGAGGCTGGTTCATGAGGAGGCCTTGGATCGAAATTTCGGCGCTGCTGCCTCGAGGCAAAGAGTTTCAGTATCCGGGATCTGCCATCGTTTCGCTGAAGCTTCCCGATACCGCGGGTGTGGATGTGGTTCTGGATCAAAAGTGGATGTTAAGGAACTTTCTGGGCCATTCTGAGAGCCCTGTATCTTCTGAAGCTAGGCCATTCTTCAAGGGGCCCCTGGCCTCGGACAAAATTGGCGAAATCGTCGATCTCAATCATTGCCGTTTCATAATCCCTCCTGAGGCCCTCAAGGAGATCATCAAAGCTTCGGATGCGCTTTCTGACGTATACCTCGGTGCGTTGCGGCAGCAAGAGTCTGATTGGGAGTCAGTGGGTTTTCCAGTCGTAACTTGGAACGGGCCGCAGGTGGCACTCTGCAAAGTGGATAGGCGGGTCTGGGAATGGATTCTCGCGTTCGCCAATCATCATGACGTACGTAAAGGCACGACTGAGTGGCATATTTTCCATGAGGCTCAGGATCGGCTGATGCCATTCTGTGAGTTGGGCTACAGGGGTATTTTCTGGGGGGTAAATATCCCCGATCTTTGCGATGAATCGGAAATAGCTATTCTTTGGGACCCGTCCTTTCTTGACGGGCGCGCGGACCGCCGAGCCGTCTGGTCCTGCATTGATACCTACACCTGGATTTATGAGGAACTGCTACCCGCCATCGGTAGGTGGATTTCCGCGAGTCGCTTCACGCGATTGCAGCGTTGGTTGCATCCGAAAGCAACGCAAAACGAGATGGCACGGATCGTAGAAACTTGGACCAGCGCTTGGATAGTGAGTGAAGTCCGAAGTGTGCATCTGTTGCCAGGAGACGCCTTCCGTAGCCTTGGGCTTTTTCTGACATTAAGTCGCCTTCAAAGCTTCTACAACATCGCAGGACGCTGTAGTCGGGCGCATTTTAGTCTCGAAGCTTGTATGGGGCTTTATCGCACGCTGCTCTGCTTGCTTGAGGGCGGGCGTGGGAATGCGCCTTACATGGGAGCTAACCTGGGACTACGAGCTAGCTGTCAGGACCACGCTGAGCTCAGAACCCACCTCGCCGAACAAATGAGGTGCGGGACGATCATCACCGAACCGGCTAGCGTAGAATATGTGATGCGCGCCATCCTTGAGGCAATCGGCGAGGACGACGGATGGGTTGATCCACGAATACGTGATGCGGCGTTCGAATCACTGATGCCTTGGATGGTATTTCATGACAGGCAATTGCTTATTGAGCGACACAGCCGATACATCTGAGACCGCCCGTTTCATTTAGGCCCCGCCAAAAAAATGGATCAGACCACGATTCAAGGTGTGCCGGGAGGAGGGGTCATAGCGAAGGGCAGCTTTTGGCCGATAGCCGCCTTTGACGGCATCTGGCTCGCCACCGAGCCCATGGATATGCTTCGCCGGTACCGAAACCGTGCTCGCCAAAGTGGTTACCTTTTTTTGTGCGGCGAAGCCGCACTTCTGTTGCTACCGGTGTTAAACGCTAACGTGCATGGGCGTCATAAAACTCGTAACGAACGCCAGCGAATTCGCTCTCGGGATTTATGGCAGGAGGGAGTGCATGAAGACCTTCACTGGGTGGATGCAGCAGTGTTAGCGCGTGTTTCACGAGGCGTACTCGAGAGGAAAGACGATTTCGCTCATTCAAGAGCGAGCTCTTGGCTGGAAACCAGGTCTGCTCGACGCACGCAATTTCGACCTGCAGTTTCTCAATTTCAGCTTTTATCTCAACCTCAGGAAGGCTTGCGTAGTAAACGGCCACTGGAAAGTCGAAGGAGCAAGTCGAAGGTGCTGTCAGGCCCGTTCCAGCTTCCTTATGGCCGTAATCCCAATTATCCCAGCGCGTGAAGGCAAGACGCCACATTTCCCTCGAATCCTCTACCCCCTTCGTCTGGATGAAAGGAACGAGAAGCCTTGCAACCGCGTTAGCGGTGCTGGGTAGTGTCCAGAGCTCTACAGCATCGATGAAGGCGGCCCAGTGCATGGCGTTTAGCTGGGCCAGCGCAATCGGGAGCGCCATCTCTGTCACCGTGTCTTCATGTGGATAGCGAGCCAAGTCCATGATCCACCCTCGCCACCTCTCGGTCTGGGCGACCTGAACATGCAGCGTGGCAATGTCCGCCACTGTCGCTTCTGGTACCTGTGCTGCTGGGCAATCAGCGAGGGAACAAACGCTGAAGTATTTGAATGTAACGTTGTTGACTGACAACGCGAGTTGAACGGATTGCGATCCAAGTAGACGTTGGACTGCAAACGAAAAAAGCACATCTCGCTTTTCCTGAATTAAGCGCGAAACTTCGGCAGGCGCAAATGCCGTTAGCAGCAAGATCGCGACGCAAGCATCCGGCGCTATGTCTGCTTCCTGATGACGTGTCAAATGTCGAAGCCGATGGTAGTTGGCATCGCGATCGGCTGTTTGAAGTGCTTCGCGCAACTCCTGCTGAGATTGGTGCCGGGATATCATACGGATATCCGGGGACGATTCTTCCACCAGGGTGACCAGACCTTTTATGAAATTAGCGTGCGAGAGCGCTTGTGGAACGATCTGCGCAGCCTCTGAGGCTGAGGGTGAGGCAATGTACAGAGTAGTCAAGACAATTCGAAGGGGACTGAGGCTTTGGTCAGGGTCTAAGGACAGCACTTCAAGTTGCCGAAGCGCCCATTGTTGAGCATGAGTTCGATGCAATGCCTGCTCTTCCGGAGTGCCAGACTCGGTTCCGTGCCAAAGAAGTCGATTGAGCGCCCGATTGAAGGCCTTTACCTCACTTGGGCTAGCAGCGAGGAGCGTCACTTGGCTGTCCCCTAATGCGGTGGAAACAGCCTCGGGCATATTAATAAGTTGTAACGACTGTTCTTTCATACCGTGCGCTCCGTGTCGGGAACGCTTTTCCATATTAAGTATTTTTCCTTTTGAAGCTGTCCCCACAAGTCTTGGAAGGCCTGTGCAATTGCTTCGCCGTGCGTGACTTTCTGCAGTATGTGGTGTTCAGCACCGAAGCTGTTGATCGAGGTCCCCAGCGACCAGACCAAAGCGGAACCCTGAGTTCTTGGGAAAATGATGAAGCGGTCGTGGAATGCCCAGCCTGCGCCTCCTTCGCGAATGCGAAACTCAAGCTCAAGTCCAAGACAGTTGCCTTTCGCCGACTCCAGCTTTTCAGCTAGCAAACGTTTCAAGTGTTTTGCTTTCTTACGTGCCTTTATTCGACTTTCCCGGTCATTAGTCGGTTTAGGGGCCTCCCCAGTTTTTGTGGAGTCACTGATAGTCTTACCGGCAGTCAAGGCAAGAAGTCGAACGCCATCATGTGGGCAATAGAAAAGTGTGCGTAGCACGTCATCCGCATTGAGGTAGGGATCCCACAACCACACACCTTCATCACCATGTTCGCAAATAAGCTCGTGCAGGTCCTCAAGTGCGGCTGTCTTTCTTTTGTGCTTCGGCGGGGCGTAAACTAGCGGCCCTTCTTGGCCAATACCAGCAGCCTGAACGTCTGATGATGTCTCAGAGGCATGCGGTGGGTTTGGATCTGCGTCGAGGCCGTATTGCACGAACTCCTTGCGTGCCCTTAGGCTTGAGATGGAATCGCGGAACACTCGTTGCGCAACCCAGGGCTCCCGCGGTCTTTCGGGAGGGCTCCCAATGAGCCGCCCTAGTTCAGACGGTTCTTTCAGGCAAATCGTTTTTTGGCATTCATTTCCATCAAAATCAGTGAACCGAAACTTGCGACTTTTTGCGCTGGCTCCTTCGCCAACGGCCCTCGTCGACATCCGGAGAGACGTGAAAAACCTCATCGCTGGTGTGGCGCATAAAAGGACCCGTTTTTCCAAGTCCCAAATACGTATTCGTCCACCGCCCCCGCGAGCGTTGAGCTCAAGGGTCGCTTCGCCGGTAGTGATGACTGCCGAATCAAAACTACTTAAGGCTGCGTTGTCTAGAATCTCGGCGGTGATCTGGACCTGTCTGGGAGTAACGTCGGGGTGCCAGGCAATGCCTAGCCGATGCTCTCCGCCGGGGGAGTTACGAACGACAGTAGAAAACACTGTCACGGGTAGCTGGATGATGATATTTCCGAGACGATCAGACATACCGTCCAGTTTTATCGGCACTATTTGCCCTACGACGTTCGCAAGCTGAGTCAGTCGGCGGGTGTCCTCGAGCAGGAATCTGAGATGCTCCTTAGTCGTATCAAACAGCTCCAGCGTATGGGAGCCTTCGAAGAAGTTGTTCTTTAGAACACCGTTCCAAGGGGTTGGTTGGTCTGCATCGGGGGGGATGAACTGAGGCGGGGTGGCGGCAAGAGCGCCGAACTTGATATCAGCGGGTGATGTCTTCCAGTGACCACCCACCTCACACTCTGCGAACTTTCTTAAGAAAGCGGAAACAGAAAGTCGATATCGCATAACGCCGAACGAGCAGCTGACTTTTGGGAGCTGAATCCGCTCTTGGTTCAAACGAACAGCGTTCCAATCAATTTCACTCGGTGCTTCGCCCGGCTCCGCTACGGCGAGTGTTAGCACATTGAAGATTTTTTTGTCCTCAAAGCCTAGAATTTCGGTGATCTCGACGCTGTTGTAAAAACCCAGTACGCCTGGCTCCATGAGCTCAACCAGCTTGGCTCGTGTTCTTACTAGATCCCAATCAATCGTCTTTTTCAGCATGATTTGACCATCAATAAATGCCATGTCTGCCGCTCAATTGCCGTGTTCAGACAGTCAGCGGTAGCAGCCGCAGAAAGGTGATGTTATCGCACGACGATATGACCGGGCCGTAAATGCTGCACAAGGGGGGACGAGGACGCTCGAATAATCGCTCTGATTACTTTCAGTCCATACTGGGCTGAGGTAGAGGCTACTTTGAGATGTTAGCGTGCATCAGAGAAAGTCCGCTTTTGGCCGGATAGCAACGGCCTAGCATCGACCGTCGCAGTGATGGTCAAACTTCTGTCTGCTCTGCCATTTCCAGGGCATCATCGACCTCGATTCCCAGGTATCTGACGGTGCTTTCAAGCTTTGTATGACCAAGCAGGAGTTGGACAGCTCTCAGGTTCTTTGTCCTGCGATAGATTAGCGATGCCTTAGTTCTCCGTAGCGTGTGAGGACCGTACATAGCTGGGTCAAGGCCAATGGCTGTCACCCACGCTTTGACTATTCGAGCGTATTGTCTGGTGGAGAGATGGTCTGAGTCGTGCAACCGGGTCGGAAACAAGAAGTCCTCGCTGCGGAGACGGGCCTGATGCATCCAAGCCTCAAGAACCGTTCGGGTTTGCTCAGTGATTTCAAATTACACTGGATGCTGAGTTTTCTGTTGCATCACGATGGCCTGTGACAATACATGCTCCCCATGGGTTATGTCTCGGACTCGCAGTTTGGTTAAGTCACAGGCACGCAATTTGCTATCGATGGCCAAGTTGAACAGCGCCAAATCCCGTGTCTTCTCCGCGAGCTGGAGTCTGACCCGTATGGACCAGATATCTCTGATTCGGAGCGGGGCTTTCTGCCCGACAAACTTTTCCTTGTTCCAAGGCTGATGGCTGCATTTAGCTATGGTGTTCATGGCTCGCCCTCCACGTTGAGGGATGACAAGGGTGGATCAGTCACAATGGCTGGAAGTCGCTATCCGACCCAAAGCTTACCCTTCACAAACCCACCCAGCAGCGATGTTAGGTCTCGCCAGCGAGTTTCGATGCTTGGCCCCTGATCCTTTCGAGAGTCTCAGTGACGTGCTTCGGATATTCACCGCTGAAGTACTCGAAGGTAAGGGGGTTGGCTGTATAGAAGTGGCAGCATAGATCGACCCAGTCTTCCGTTTTCAGCGGGCCATTGATCTTGAAGAGCTTGCTCGATCTGGCTTTAATGTGTGCAGGGTTCTTCATCGTCATGTTGAAGTCGGAATCCCGCCGCTGGAAATATTCTTCTTTCGTGAAAAGCTGGATCGCGCCGTCAAAGTGCCTGAAACAGTTGGCCGCGAGATCGAACTCGGCGTGCAAGTAGCGGGCGGGGAAGAAGTATTGCCCCCCGACCTCAATCTGAATGTCCTCTGTCTTCATTTCCAAGGCCTGGAACGACTTGATGCCATTTAACTCGCTCCACTTGATGTCTAGACAGTACGCGTCGGCGAAGAAGAAAGAGATATTCCGAGCGTCCAGATCCAGTGGCGGGCGCAGCTTGGCGATTCCGGTTTTGATGTTTCTTATGTCCTCGCCGAATGGAGCGCCATACCAGGTGTCGGCCTCGAAATAGCCTAACCCGCCGACGTCGACCCGGACCCGGTCTTCGTCGAGGGCAATGTATTTTTCTATGCCGGGACCGTCGAATCGCCAGAACAGATCTACGAACCTCGGGGCCCAGTTGTTGACTGGGTGCATTCCTCGCCGGTAACAAGGGTGGGCCATCAAAATAAAGTCGGGGCCGGCAAAGCATCCTTCGTGATGGAGGCTAGGAGGGAGTCGGTTTGCGATCTCGTTAAATGGCAGCAGTCCATCGCGCTCGGCCCTGATTGGCCCCAATAGCGTCCTTGCGATGCCCTGCGCCTTGGCAACGATGCCGATGGTCTGGATGTACTCGAATGACTCCGCACCGAGGATTACACCTTTGGATGCGGCTAAAGCCGTGAACTTCGAAATCAGGTCATTTGCTTCGGCAAGCCGTTTGCGGGACTGCTTTTCCATTTCCGTGAAATAACGGGCAATCATCTCGTCGTATTCTTGGTCAACCATCATTATTTCCGAGTAGATGATAAGGGCCCCTAAATATACATTCGCGACCCTTACGATTGGACGATGGTCCCCATCGAACGAGTTCGAACGCGCGGAGTACTAGACCTGGATTAACTGCCACTGGCCCGCAGCTCGTCAGTTAATGGCCGATTGCAGTCCATTGGGAACGACTCCAATTGGCCAATTTTAGTGTTTCACTCTGCTCGTTGAAACTGAATGCAACTGGGAACACACTGAGTTTGTAAGTCTCAAGACCGTTGGCTATATCACATTTGGTAGAGCTGTAAATTTTCACTACAGAATTTTGAATGTCTATGCGCGACGATTTCCGGGCCCAAACCATTCGTAATCTTGCCGCTCGTGTGGGCTATCACTGCTCGAATCCTTCCTGTATGCGCTCGACTTCCGGCCCAGCATTAGCTGAAGAAGGGACGGTCAACATCGGTGTCGGTGCGCACATAGCAGCAGCGGCACCCGGAGGAAAGCGTTACGACCCCAACATGAGTTCCGCCGAGCGCAGCAGCCCCATGAATGGTATCTGGATGTGCCAAAGCTGTTCAAAACTCATCGATTCCGACGATTCGCGCTTTACGGTCGCACTGCTGCAAGAATGGAAAGACACGGCAATACAACGGGCGTTGGGTGCGATCGCCGGTGGCGAACAGCTAGGTTCTATTAGGCCTGCTGAACTGCTCGATGATGCAGACCAGGATTTCCTTCGGGGGCTCAACCTTCCAACCGTTGAAGCGATCGATGCTGTCGGAGGACGACTTCGTGCGGCGACACTAAGAGACATTCAAGGTTTCCGTGCTGCACCCGGTCAACCCGCGCGAACCATTGCGCTAACGCTAAGACTTGAAGGTAGTTCCACACCCCCAGTGACGTTTGAGAGCTTTGCACGACTTGTTTCGCTTGCTGAGCCAGTTGGCGTTGTCGCGGTAGGCGGCACCGGGAAATCGACCACACTTTTACAGCTTGCAGAATGCATGGGAAATCAGGAAGGTTTGATTCCTATGCTTGTCCCCCTCGGTGAGTGGTCTGACCGACTGGAAGATTTTTTTGATTTCGTCCTGCGTCGTAGCGCTTTCTATGGCATCCGGCGAGAACACTTGATGCAGCTGGCCTACCACGGGAATCTTGCTCTGCTGTTGGATGGCTGGAATGAACTACCAGCCGATGCTCGGTTGCGAGCAACTCGTGACCTGACGGCGTTACAGCGCGACTACCCGCAACTCGGCATTGTCATCAGCTCACGACGTCAGGCTCTACCGGACATTCGGCCGATTATCGTGATCGATCCCCTTTCCGATGAGCAACAGCTAGAGATCGCGCAAGCGGTGAGGGGGGATGAGGGCGTTGGTTTTGTGGATAGGGCATGGCGAACGCGTGGAGTGCGCGAGTTAGTGAGCAATCCACTTTATTTAAATGCTTTGCTGACGTTGCCCACAGGTGCGGAATTCCCGGTGACGAAGGAAGCGGTGTTGCGCATGTTTGTGCAGCAAAATGAGAGCGCACCTGAGAAAGTCGAACGTTTGCAGAGAGATGCTGTTGGTCAGCATAAAGCCTTTTTGATTGGGCTTGCGGTCGAAGCAATCCGTGGCGCGAATACTATAGTCGCCGACACCAGCGCTAACCGCATCATTTCAGATGTCACGAAGTGTCTTATTGCAGGGGGACAAATTGGCTCAGCACCGCAACCCCGTGCGATTGTTGATGGGTTAGTTGCCGCGCACTTGCTGGTTCGCTCGACTGGCATCGACGGAGCAGTGAGTTTCCAACATCAGTTGTTCCAAGACTGGTATGCGTCTTTGGAAGTAGAGCGTGTGATGCTTGAGGCGTCAGCAGGGGATGCGGATGCGCTCAGCGTGCTGCGCGAACAAATGCTCAATTGGCCGAGCTGGGAGGATTCGGTCCTCTTCGCATGCGACAGAGTTTCACGTGAAGGCGAAGAAGGCGTGTGGTCAGTCGCAGTTGCGATTAATGAGGCGCTTAAAATTGACCCGGTTTTGGCTGCGGTAATGCTCGAGAGAGCCGATGATTTGGTATGGCGGAAGGTGCGCGATGGAGTTCTTGCTTTTATTGAGTGCTGGCACCGTCCGGGAGAACTTGATAGAGCTGTGAGATTTATGGTTGCCTCTGGCAAGCCCGATTTCGTGCAAGCAATTTGGCCGTTTGTGTCAAGCACAGAACGTCAAACTCAGTTCGACCTATTCGGATTAATTGATCGTTTTCACCCCAGTGTCCTCGGAGTCGATTGTGCGATCCATTTGGGTGAGATGCCTACGGCCCAGCGATTAATAGCTTTCCCTGAGATCGCACGCAATAGTGGATTCGATGGCTTAGAACTAGCGGTTGAACTGGCTGCTTCCGATCCTGATCCGGACGTAGTTGCCGCCGTCGTAACTGCACTGGCGTTCCGCCGAGCTGACCGCCATGTGAACCTAATTCTAGAGACTGCTTCGGACGCGGTTTGGGAAGTAATAGCGCACGCGGGTTTCCCTGATCATCTCACTGATGTGGAGCTTAATGCTCGTCTTATTGCTCAGCGCGGAACGGCACGCAATGCTGACGCTACGCCAGGGCAATTGCTTGACTGGATCTTGCAAGAGCGCCCACAGGATACGGAGTTCCAAATTACGCAGCTTATAGGGGCGGTCGAGTTCGAGCCCAATGGCAGCCGGATCGAACAAGCAGTGATGACCTCATTCTCAAAATATCCGCTCGCCGTTGCTGCTGGGCTCGTTGCCAGAATCGCCGCGGATTTACCACTTCCCTATCACATAGAAGACTATCTCAATGAGACGCCACTGATCGATACAGGACCAGTCGCTGAGGCTGCTTTCGACCCGCTCACCTCGGGGCGCCGTTTAAATGCTGCGGCGGCTGTCATTGGCCCGGTCACCATCGCTGTGCTCTTCGACCAGTTGTTTGTGATAGATAGTCAACTAGAGGCTCTTCTCGGTCGATACGATGAGCCATTGTCGAAAGCCTATAATCGATTGGTAGACGCGCTATCCAGTACACGGCAAAACGTCTTCGCGCAGGTGCTTGTGTCCAAATCCGAGGAAGCTAACTATCGTCGCATCGGCTTGCTAGCTGACGTCCTAGCCCGTCATGGTGGTGGCGATACGAAGCCTCCGTTTGACGATGAACATCGCTCGAATTTGTCTCTCGTCGTTGGCACTTGGATGGACACATTACAAGCTATGCCTCAACTACCCCGTAATGTTGCTTCCGAGGTGGCTCGAGCCGCTGAAAGAGTTGCGGATGCAGCGCTGGCGGAACCATTGCTTAATCTCATTGAGCGTGACTTGGTCGAATATGAGATTGAACGTTCTGGTTGGCTTCAAGCTGGGGGACGTGGAGGTGTGATCCCAGCGGGGCATTCGTTGACGTACTCCCGGGCCTTGGCAGCTATGCATGATGCACCCGCCGTCGCAGTCCTTATTCGAGGGTTGAGTGACTTACGTTGGGGTAAGGAGGCAGCAGGGGCGTTGCTGGATATCTGGCTGGCCGATCATTCCCCTTCAAAAAAACCGAACTTCAGTCGGTCGACCGATTATTCGCATCATCTGATTCGGAGAGCGGAGCGCGTGACGCAACGCCCCGTGACTTCAGATTTTGCGGAGGCGATCTTTGCTGTGGCGATGGATTTCGGAGTTGCTTCAAAGTCTGGTGCAGAGCAGAAGCATGCTCTCGTACTTGTCGGTGTAGGTCTTGCTTTACCGCACGGAGCAAAGCGACCAGAAATAGATTTGCTTCTGTCGCTTCCTCAGCCGACACCGTGTAAGCATCGTTTATTGGTAAATGCTGCTCGCGCCGGAGAAGTTATTCCCTCTGCGATATTGATGGAAGGTGTGCAGGCGCTACTCTCCGAAGCCCAGGAACAAAGATGGCGACTTGACGAAAATCGTGGAGAGTTGATGGGATGGATTGACCTGTTCCCTTTTTCCGACGGTCCAGAACGGGTACACGATGCCATATTTATGTTGTCGGATCAGCACCGCAGCCCATACGCTTTACGGCGTCTGTTGGAGACCATTCCCCAAAGCCCCGCCGATACTGCGTTTGTCATGCTAGAACGTCTGGCCGCTGACATCCCCGCATTTTTGGGTGATTCCCAATGGACAAGCGCGGTGTTGAAGTTGAACACTCTGGAGGCGGCTGTTGCGGTGCTTGAGCACCTTAGCGAGGGCCGAATCCCAGGAGGGGATGGCTTCCACCTATCGTCTGAGTTAACGAGGCTTGCCATTTCGCTCCCTGATTTCCATAGGATTCTGATCGAGCGCTACCTTGCACTGCCCCCCGGAAACACTCGCCGTGTTCTTGAAATGGCAATGGATGATTTACCTGGTGAGGATAACTTCATGGCGCTTTTTGAAGGTAATGTCCAAGCCCCTCATCCTTTTCAACATCTGGGTAGGGCGTTAAGAAACCTAGCTATTTCCCGGCGGCCCTCGGAGCAATGGAGGGGCGCTTTTGAAGAGTTTGGATTGCCCCTTAAAGGGATTCGCGCACGACTTTTCGCAATGTTGCCTGCCAACGATGCACGCGCACGGTTGGCCAAACAATGCTTACTGGCAATTGAAGAATACCGAGACGAAAAAGGGCGAATTAACGGCGAGCCGCGGCATCCGGATATAGCAACGGGTCGAGCATGGCCGCCGGAGGCCGAAACTCAATTCGTGTGACGCGGCTATTGGGGCAGACTACAAAGCGAGCTGGTGCGTCTACTGACCGCTTTTGGCCCAGAGTGTGTAAAAACGCTTCGCCAAAATTGAAGTGTGCGCGTCTACGTTAAATCTGAAATTTATCGGCACGTCAGCAGATATGGATTTCGCGTAGAAACGCGATTTTCAGTCCAGTTTTGAGTAGCTGTCGCGCTCAAAACTGTTTTTACACAGCCTCGGCCGGCTGCTGCCGTTCTCCAGAGGCAGCGGTGGATCGATAGCCGCCTGTCGTGCATTTGTCGGCGTAGGGTTTCGGCTAACTACCACATCCTGCTCGAAATCGCGCTCACTATATTTATGGTCAGCGCACACACCCTGATCAGGCGGGCCGAGAAACGCTGCGTCAAGCAGGCAAAAAGCAGTACTGGAGCGTGAGTGGTCGGAGCTATGCAGTTAGTTGCAAAAAGGCCCAGGCCTGACAGGCCGAGGTCAGTCGTCAGTATCTGATTCAAGGGCCTTGGCTTCTGCTTCCCCCGGCAGCGTATCAATGACGCTTACGCTCGTGCATGCTTTTAATAAGCGCTCCACATCCTTTGCGCTGTATCCATTGGCTTCAATGACAACCGAGCCATCTTTTACTTGGACCATTACGCGTCGGCTTTTCCGAGCCTCGACCCAAGAGATGATCACTTTAGCAATGCCGTTCCAAGGCATAGCATCGCTCAGCGCTGAGATCATCTCGGCAAATCCCGAAGCCTGCGGCTGTCCTGAAAACTGCATCACGCTGGAATGGCGAATGGAGGCATCGTCTAACGCCGCAAGAAAAGAATCCCTACTGTGCTTAAAAAGA
This sequence comes from Pseudomonas sp. AP42, assembly GCF_001728935.1. Lineage (NCBI taxonomy): Bacteria > Pseudomonadati > Pseudomonadota > Gammaproteobacteria > Pseudomonadales > Pseudomonadaceae > Pseudomonas > Pseudomonas sp. AP42. The sequence goes on along the minus strand of NZ_LYSO01000005.1, from coordinate 89,927 downwards.
GTGAAGCGGATCGCGATTACAGTCTGGTCACTCATTGGTACCGTCCCTTCAGGCATGATTTTAGAAGCGGCATTCCGCGTCCATGGCAATGGTACTCGGGCACTCAATCTCTAACAGTACTCAATCGCTTCTATACGCTTAATCTGAGTTTAGGCTATGGCATTGGGTATCTATCATCGGCAGCAGCGGTATTTACTGCAAATTTCAGCTAGTTGGTGCCTAGCTTCGGTTTCACGAAAATCCCGGCTAAATTCACCAACTAATCTACACTTTATCGTTATATTGGTTTCGCAAGACAGGGATCGTCAAAGCATGAAGCGACTACTTCTCCTAAGTGGCCCGATGGCCAGTGGCAAGACGTCGGTTTCCGCCGTCCTCCAAAAACTCCATGGATTTGTTCCGATCAGCAGCGGCTCCTTTCTGCGTGCGCACCTGGCTACCCGGAGTGAGCCACTTGATCGTCATAACCTCCAAGAACTCGGCGACTCTCTCGACAAGGCCACCGACTTCTCTTGGCTCATAGACTCTGTAGCAAACCCAGCCATCCAAGCTCGGCCAGACGTCGAAAACTGGCTCCTGGATGCTGTCCGCAAGCCCCGGCAGGTTGAACTGTTCCGACTCCGTTTCGGCAGTGCGGTGAGGCACCTGCACATCATTGCGCCCGAGGCTGTCCTGCAACAGAGGTACGCTGCACGAAGCGCTTCCCATCTCGATGAATATAACGCCAGCGTGTTGCATTCCAACGAGCAGAGTGCCCGTTCGCTCTCAGGTTTTGCGGACAAAGTTCTCGATACATCCACGTACACCCCGTTTCAAATTGCGGATCAAATATTAGGAATCTGGGAGATGTAGCTCATGGAAACTCGTCAGATCGTAGTGATCAGTGGCAAGACCTGTAGCGGCAAGAGTGGTTTGGCCAGTTTGTTGGAGAGGGAATTTGGCTTCGCCGTGGTTTGCGATCGTCGAGCCATTGATGATTCCGAGTGGCGCCTTCGCGTGGCGCAACCCGACATACCTGATCGTCGTCACGAAGCGAAAGACGCTGACCAGTGGATGCTTCGGGAAACCCAGGCAGCGTGCGAGGCGGAGAAAGATGGCCGACCGTTAGTGGTGGATCACCTGAATACGCTTGCGCAGGTGCTGCAGTTTCGACAGGTCTTCGGTGCAAACCTGGTGCATGTACACCTTTACGCAAGTGACCCTACGCTCCATGGCCGTTATGCAAAGCGAATAGAGGGTGAAGCCAATCCTTTGTCTTATGGCGAGGTCAATCAGCTCAAGGATCAGGCAGAGATCCAGGCGCTCAAGGATGATGCCGACGTCCGCATTTACACCGAACGCTCGGACTCAAATGACACGCTGGTGCGGGTTGCCGCTCGGTTGCATCTGTACACACCGCCTGAAATCAGATGCGTGGATGTGCTGATTGGCGGGCAGTATGGAAGCGAGGGGAAGGGTAACATCGTCGCTTATCTCGCGCGCGAGTACGACGTGATGATTCGCGTCGGCGGGCCCAATGCCGGACATACGGTAGCCAGTTCTGCCGGCCCTTACACTTACCACCATCTGCCTTCTGGGTCGCGGGACGTGACAGGACGACTGCTTCTCGGCCCGGGCATGACGATTCATTTGCCAGGGCTTTTGAAAGAAATCGAGGAGTGCGGTATCGGCAACGATCGACTATTCATTGATCCCCGGGCCACCATCATTGAGGAAGAAGATATCGGGACAGAGAGGGGCGGGCATCTGGTCTCAACAATTGCATCAACAGGGAGCGGTAGTGGAGCAGCCGCTGCTCGGCGTATTTTGAGCAGGGGTAAAGAGATCCGGCTCGCACGAGATGTTGATGAGCTTCGTCCATACGTCGGTACTCCTGGGAACTATCACGGTTGCACGTCAGACCGTTTGGAAGAGGCCTACCGCAGCGGCCATTCCATATTGCTGGAGGGAACGCAGGGCAGCGGGCTGAGTATTTTTCATGGAGATTATCCTCACGTGACGTCCAGGGACACGAATGTTGCGGGATGCTTGGCTGAGGCTGGTATATCGCCCAGCAGGATCCGCAAAATCCTGATGGTCATTCGCCCCATGCCTATTCGTGTAGGCGACCCCGACGGTGAGGATGGACATACCTCCGGGACGCTCAAACATGCGACGACCTTTGATGACATCGCAGCGTTTGCGGGCCTTGAAGCGCAGGCGTTGAACACCGCAGAGAAAACCTCCACCACCAAACGCAGCAGGCGAGTCGGATGGTTCGAATGGGATCAATTCAGAAAAGCATGCGCCCTGAACGCTCCGACGGATATTGTTCTGACGTTTGCCGATTACTTGAAGTCATCCAATAGCAAGGCGCGCAGGTTCGAGCAGCTCGATCCGGACACGATCAAATTCGTCGAGGAACTCGAGCGCGTTTCTCAGGCGCCTGTCTCGCTTATCAACACCCGCTTTTCCAGAGACCCCCACGCGAGCGATTTACGCTCTCTGATTGATCGGCGGAATTGGACTGCACGTTCTGACAGGAGATAATAGATGGATCTGGACAAGCTGATCGAGCTTTACCCTCGGGTTTATCACATGGCCGAACGCGGCGCTTGGGACAGTATTCGCACACGCGGATTGATGAGTGCCACTGCAGTTCTGGATCACCTCGCAGTGGGAGAAGGTGAGCGCGCCCGATATGAGAGTGAGCATCGTGGACAGAAGATGGATGTGAAGGCAGGCGACCCCTCCAATATCGTACTTCGTGATCAGAAACCGATGCCTGAAGGCCGGTTGGTTAGAGCGCTTACGGGGGGAACAACGCCACGCCAGTGGTATGAATTGATCAACGGCAAAGTTTTCTTCTGGGCCGAGGAAAAGCGCCTCCACGGTCTGCTCGGAGCTCGCGATTATCGCAAGCTGGAACATGACGTCCTGACTCTCAACTCGTCGATTTTCATCCCCGCATATGCCGAGGCCATCTGGCTGTGCCATATGAATTCGGGTAATACCTGGCCGATGCCACACCGTCGCAGCACGGACATCTTCTGCAAGATTGGGGACTACCCGGTGAAGCGTTCTGGCAAGCCCGTGAAAAACGTCGTCGAGCTAGTTGTCGATTACGCCGTTCCCAACATCGCGGATTATGTGGTGGAAGTTCGCAGGATGCAGGGCAGCGAGGTATTGGGCGTCATTGGTTAGTTGTCATCCATGGAGCGGGGAAGTATGCCGCGAAAGCGTTTAGCCGCTCGTTTATTGGTGATCAGTCCAAGCGACCGACTGCTGCTTTTTAAGATTCACTATCAGGCTGGTGTTTTGGCGGGCATGAGCTATTGGGCGACGCCCGGTGGAAAGCTCAAGGATGAAGAGTCGTTTGAAGCGGCGGCAATACGTGAACTCTACGAGGAGACTGGCATTGAGGTACCTTTCGTAGGTCGCTGTATCGCACACAGGGAGTTTCTGTGGCAGATGCCTGATGGCGAGCATGTGCTTGCGGTCGAAAATTACTTTACGGTGTACACAGGTACCGAGCAGTGCTCCTGCGCCCAGTGGAGTGACCGGGAGCGCGAAGCGGTATGTGAAGTGAGGTGGTGGTCTTCAGGAGAGCTTGCGGCTTGCCATGAAAAGGTTTTTCCGTCGGATCTGAATAATCTGTTTGGCAGGGCTCTTGATCATAGCGTCGGGTGAGTCCTGGCAGCCAGATCCCCGATGAGTGTTATGGTGAAGCAGATGTTTGAATCGCCCCGAGTTTCGTAGGCACTTTTGGTGCTGCGCTCTTGGCTGATAGCTGCCCCCCCCTGAATGATAGCTCTAGGCGGATAAGACGTCTTCAAAGTGCGAATATTTGGTTGTTCAGCACCACGACGATCAAAGATTTCTAGATCTGAGCTTTGCCAAGCCCTGCTTGATGTGGCCGGCATTTTCTCCCAAAACATATAACGCACCGCGGACATTTTCGCCGACGTCGCGTGATCCCTGGTCCTCGGCGTGGATTACCAACTCCATCAGCGCCCCCTCCAAGGCCAATTGGTTTTCATACAGCCTTTCCAGCAAGTCTGAAAGTGAGTACTCCATCGCCATTTCGTTTAAATTCCTATTGAGAAAACACAAGCATAGCAGTGGCACGGGTTAGAGTCGGTCACTTGATAGATCAGGCTCAACGAGAAAAATGATGAATACAGAACTTACAGAAGAAGAGATACGTCGAGCATTGTTCGGCGACGTCGAGCCGCCTGCGCCAGGCGCCATTGTGCATCAGCAAAATATCGCCCCGGATGATGTACCGGTGCTGCCTGTTACGCGTGCAAAGAAGAAGGCCTCAATCTCAAAAGGTTTTACGCCCAGGTTGAGGGTCACGCTGCGTGTGGGGAACGATTTTGAGGGTCAAATGCACGAGCTGGTGCATGAGGCCGACACGCTGAGCTCTCTGCTCGCAGAGCAAGAGGCAATCAAGGCGGCGCGGAAGAAATTCCGGTACGTGGAGGTGGTATCGGTCAAGTCGATGTAACTGCGTATCGCCGCATCGTTAAAAAGCTGCCCGGTGTGATCGAGGCGGATTTTAGGTGCCAGGGTTGCGATTGTTACCTCACCCCGCTGGAAAAAGGGGATCACGCTGGCGCGCTTTAAGATTGTGGCCGCTGCCAGCGTCTTAGCGCTGATAGATGACCGGTCTCAGACGAAGGGTGAGTCACCGCCATTGCAGTGGCGGCCGTCTCTTTTTTTGATCGGTCGCATCCTGCTTGAAGCGCGTCGGGTGAAGGCACAAGGCGAGCGGCTTCTAGCGGGCGGCCAGGCGATGAACCGTGGTGCTGCGCGAGCATTCGACACACACTCAAACTCAAATCGACCCGCGCGCAGTGCGCGCATACCCAGCAACTAAGGTGGCTCGGTAGCTTCGGTTGCCCCAATTTGCTTGCCCTTCGGGGGTTCTTGGTCATCAACGGTCGATGACTTAAGCAGAGTCGTGGCTCGACTTTCGAGCAGTGCACCGGCTTGAAAGTAGCCCATGACCGTATTCACGCTGCGGTGCTCGGTCATCGCCATGACTTCACCCAGTGGCACCCCCTGACGGCCGGCCTCGGTTACGAACCCTGAGCGCAAACTGTGCGCCGCCCAGTCGCCGTCCAAGCCCGCGAGTTTTGCACGACGCTGAACGATGCGGGCCACCTGGTCAGCTGATAAGCCTGCCGTGCCCACGTTGTCACCCTTATACAGGCGCCGAAACAGCGGCCCCGACGCTGCAGGCGCAGCCTTCAGCCATTCGCTCAGCGCTTGAGCGGCGGGGCCGCGCAACGGTATTTCACGACGGGTGCCGCTGGTGTCGGTCTTGGTGGTGCCTAAGGCATACAGCCAGGTGTCAGCATCCAGGCGACGCACATCGCCGATCTGCAAGCCAACCACCTCGGAACGCCGTCGACCACCACCACTCCAGGCCAATAGGAGCAGGGCGCGGTCACGCTTCCCGCGTACGCCATCGGTGCAGGTGGCCAGCAGTGCCTGCAGCGGCTCAAGCACAATCGCGGTTTTCTTGCGCACGGTCACACCCTGGCGCGACTGGGCCTTGCGTGCGTCACGCAGCAGGGTTTTCAGGGCTGGCGCTTCGGTGGGGCTGTCCCAGCCCTGCAAGCGGTGCCATTTGCCGAGCACCGAGAGGCGATGACTGACCGTGTTATAGGCCAGCGTCCCCAATCCGCCCTTGACCCGTGCGGCCACCAAGGCGGCATCGATCGCTGGCGGTAGCAGGTGCGCCCACGTGCCGTCGCCCAGCGGTCGGGCCAGGTGATCCAGGACGAACTGTACCGCCATCGTTGCCGGCAGAGGGGCGTCGCCCAGCGTCTGGCGATAGCGCAGATGCAGCCAGGCGGACCAATAGGCGAGGGCGCTGCGATAGCTGCGCACGGTGTTGGCCGCCGTGCCGGCGGCGATAAACGCCGCTGCTGCGTGCTGCGCGTTCATGGCCAAGACATGCGGATCCAGCGGGGTTTCGTCGACTAGGGTTAACTGATCTGTAATATTTAATACGTTCAACGTATGATAATTCCATTATTCAGAAAATAACGTCGGATAATCTTTCATTATCAGACCTTATTCGTAAAGGAGCATGGCATGGCGATAGGCGTCCCGGAAAATGAGGTGTTCGCCGCCGCGGATGCGGTGCTGGCTCGCGGTGAGCGGCCGACGGTCGAGCGCGTGCGTATCGAGCTAGGCCGCGGCAGTCCGGCCCGGGTCGGCGGTCTGCTCGATCAATGGTGGGCGCGCTGACTGAGCGGCTGAACGGCGAGACCCGCCTGCCAGCACTGCCGGCCGAGGTGGCGCGGGCCTTTGTCGCAGTGTGGCAGCAGGCCATGCATCTGGCACAGGTTGCCGCCGAGCAGGCGCTGGTCGAGCAGCGCCAAGTGCTGGCCGGCGAGCGCGAGCGGGTTGCGGCGGTTGAGGACCAGGCGCGCCAAGACGCTGCGCAGTGTCGCCAACTGGCGGCGGACGCGGTGGCGGGGCGCCATGCGGTCGAGTTGCGCCTCACCGACCTGGAGCTGCTGCTGTCCCAGCGCCAGACGCAGATTGAGGACCTGCAGCAGCGGCGTGAAGGCTGGCTGCGCGAGCGCCGTGAGGCGCAACAGCACAGCCTGGCGTTACAACAGGAGTTGCAGGCGCTGCGACTCAAGGCCGAGCAGGAGCGCGTCGCGCAGGAGAGCTACGTGCGCGGTGTCGAGGATCGCGCGCACCGCGAGGTCGACCGCGCCCGGGAGGAGGGCAAAGCCATGACCTGCAGTTCAAGGAGGTCGGACGGCAGTTGGAACACCTTAAACAGCGGGTGGAGACGATCCAGACCGAACTGAGCCAAGCCCAGCAATACGCCGCGGCAGAGCGAGCCCGGGCCGACACGCTGGAGCCGCATCTGACGCCGGGGCATCAGGCGCCGGCCGTCAAACGTAAGCCGCGGCCGCGAAAACCTCTGGTGTCGAAGAGCGCCCCCTGAAGAGGACCGGAGCGACTGGGGGCCACCCGGCTCCGGGTGCCGGTACCGCGGCAACGGCCAGCCCCACGTTCCATGGCTTCGATGGCAGGGCATGCGTCGCAGCGGGCTGTGCCCGTCGCTGGCTGGCGCACCTCGATCGCCCAGGCGACGCCTTGTCAGTACGCACCACGCAGCGCAGCGTTCCCCGGCGACTAGCGCTGGCTTGGCGCGCACCGTAGGCCTGTCGAGCTGGGTCGCGGCGAGTTTGGCGCGGTAGCCAATAAGCGCGGTAACATGTTCTTTCATCACCGTCGGACAGTTCTAGAGGTTTTGGTGCACATAGATTTTCAAAGTATTGAGAAAAAATTCCGGACCCGCGTCCAGCCTGAGGACATGGTGCTAACGCATACAATGGAGGTGGTTGTTGCAGGAGCTCTCCGTCGGTTAGCCGTAAAGACTACTGTATTGCAAGGCGTCTTCGCCGCGGATGGCGAGACTGAAACTGCTGGCTACGAGTTCGAATACTTTCAAATCAGTGCACCTACCCCACATAAAAAATTGGGGTTTTTGCCGCCCTTCCAGTACAAGCCGACCACCAATACATTTTCGGCCACCATTTGCCACACGACAAAGACCGTGCGCTTTGGCCCTGTCAATGCCATCAAGGCGAGCCCTGACAAAATTGGCATTGGCAGCGCCCTGATGGGGGCTGTTATCGAGTGGCTGCAAGGCCAACACCTGACGAGCTACTGCGTTGCCCCCGGAAGCTTGGCGGAGGCGCATGCCATTGAGGATGAGGCAAGGAAGAACCGAAACAAGTTTTATATGGCTCACGGCTTTCAACTGTCGAGCAAATGCGGTTTGTTGCACGGCCTCGATGTCGTTGAAGGAACTTTCGCTGCCGAATCGGTTGGATCCCTGACCACCAGCTATAAACGGGGAGTGAGGGTTGCACCAATAACGCACGCAGCTGACCCAGCCCCATCCTCGGCGTCTCTTGTCGGCTGGTTGCGGGCACGTATACAGCGGCTCAAGTGGTGGCCGAATTAGCCGGTCACTCGACGTCAGTGCTCGGGAGCCTGACAACGTCAGCGAGACACGGCCACAGCATGGGAAATGCGTGTCGGGGTTGTCAAAACTCAACTGCTACAAGCTTTTGCCGGGCTGAGAAGGCGAGCAAAAGAGGCATCGCTATAGATCCGGCTCGACCGTCAACGTCGGTACGGCACCGAGGGAGCGGCCGGGCTTGGCGGAGCTGCGCATACGCAGGTGGAACGTGGCCGCATAGTCCGTCGCGATAGAGATCGGCTGCATGTGACTCTGGTCGTGTGAGCAGTAAGGACAAAACGCTGTATCGGGTGGATTCACCAGGTGGCAGGTGGAGCATTCGGTGCCGTATCCGTACTCGGCAGAGACTTTCACAGTTGTGCCAACGATTTGAGCTTCGCGTAGTTCACGTTTCCCAGTGACGTTGGAGGGCCGTGGTTTCGATGACTGCTACTGCTACAGGCTTTTGCTAGTGTGCGGAGGGCGGTATAAGAGGGCGCATCACTACAAGCCCGACTTGATGGTCGGCGCCGGTAAGGCCTAGGGATGGGGCCAATGCGCTTCGCAAGTCGGCAGCCTCCGTGCTTGCATCCAATGTCCGGTGCTTTTTCTGCTTTTAAGTCCATCGTCAGCTCCTTTAGTTTTGGTGCGCGCCGATTCCAATGAACTAGTACCGGATGTAATGAGACTGTCATGAACTGTCGTTACTGTGCCTAGCAACTGCATAGGGGTTTGATGGCGCAGGTGATGACTGCCAGTCATACCGGTAGAGCCAATAGTTTCAAGGGATAGGACAAAGCTTTCTCGTGTTAAATCGTCTGACAAAGTGATTGGCCGATAATCGTCTCTTCGGTATTTCGAACGACTAATAGCTGCTAGGTGCAAGCTCTCCAAGAGCCATTGCATTCATGAATGATAATTCTGCAGGTGCCTCAATGGATGAAGCAATCATTAGCCCTTTACTCGCGACGATCCCCGGTATTCAGCACGGTTTTGGTTGTCGAAAGAAAAACGTGCCACCAAGTGTTGCTCCTTATTGGGAGCAGCGTGCAACTAAGCGGCAAGTGCACGGCGCGCGAGTAGTACAGGTGTCAGAGTATTGCGAAGATGTGGGCGACGCTGATGGTCTTATCACCTATCAGCCCGGGCTCGTGCTTTCTATTCCAACTGCAGACTGTATTCCCGTGCTATTGGCGCGCGTTGATGGTGGTGCAATAGCTGCACTGCACATCGGATGGCGAGGTGCGTACGAGGGGATTGTGCACGAGTTTGGCGGTGTCCTAGCTGGTGTTGGGGAAGATCTCAGCCGCTGGGTTGCTGCCTTGGGGCCGTGTGCTCAAGGGTGCTGCTATGAAGTGTCGGAGCAGCTAATTGACGACTTCGAGCAGAAGGTCAAAATTCCCCGTGCTGCGTTTTCTCCGCAGCCCCGCAAATTGTCGCTGACCATTATTGTGCAAACACAACTGAATTGTATTGGGGTTGCGAGGCACTCCAATAGTGGTGAATGCACCATTTGCGGTACCGAACGTGTAGAGGGCGCTTCTCCGCGATTTCATAGTTATCGCAGGGACGCAATGCGTGATCCCTCCAAAGATCTTCAGTATGCAGCCATTGTGCTTGCGCCATAATATCATCCAGAACGCATACGAAAATTATGACCTCAGAAATCAGCTTTGCAATCCAGGCAGCAGAACGCATATTGGCAGTTTCTTCGAAACGTCCGTTGTGTAATTTATACCCTCAGGTTTACGAAGCTACTGGTGAGGCAGTACGAGTTGATTGTGGGGAGCTTGCTTTTAGCATTGTCTCGCAACCGATCATTGCGCAAATGGCTGATCGTGTTCTTCATGCCCGTCATGGAGAGATAACACTTGAGCACAGCCTTACTCCTTTGTCTCCACGGGATCACGCGATACTCATTGAATGGGTTGAGTTGTTTCGTGAGTACGGCGGGGAAGTCAACTCCGTGTGCAGTTGTGGATAAAGCCCAGTAAGGAAGTGAGATGTATTTAGACCCTGAGGCGTACGACGTTCAATATGACGTTTCATCGAAAAAGACTCTCCACGACTTCGTCCTGGAGCAAGCGGAACTTACGCCACTTGCTTGCGCCATTGCTGGAGACGGAGCGCAAGCGCTGACTTATCAGGAGTTAGTCGCTCGCTCAAACCAATGGATGGCAGCGCTTGTACAACTTGGCACGAAGCCAGGAGAGCGCATTGCTGTTGCTCTTCATCGCACCCCGGACCTTATCTGTGCTTTGCTCGGCATATTGCGAGCTGGTTGCACCTATGTGCCGCTTGATCCTGCTTACCCGGCAGCTTATCGGGAATTTGTTCTTGAGGATTCAGCGGCGCGCGTCGTATTGTGCGACGACGCGAGCGACGTGCCACAGGCTCAGCATCAAGTTAAAATCTGCACGGCTGAAGATTTGCCCTCAGTGTCAGAGGATCAGCCGAATGCCCAGATCGACGATGGCTCAATTGCCTACCTCATCTACACATCGGGATCGACAGGAAAGTCCAAGGGCGTGCTGGTCGGTCATAACAACGTCGTCAATCTAATTCAATGGGCGCTTGATCGCTACACTCACGAAGAGACAAAGTGCGTTCTGTTCTCGACATCGATTTGCTTTGATATATCGGTGTTTGAGATGTTTTTGCCCCTCTCTTGCGGCGGTACGGTATATGTCGTTAGCGATGCCTTGTCTCTCGTCGATGATACGCCATCACTCCCGATCTCATTGATCAATACGGTACCAAGCGTCATGCGCGAATTGCTGCGCATGAATGCCATACCGACGACGGCGCGTACGATAAACGTCGCGGGCGAGCCGGTAAACGCCGATCTCGTTCGTGACCTTCACGCGCAACCTGGGGTGAGCCGCGTATGCAATCTTTATGGCCCGACTGAAACGACCGTTTACTCCACCTTCTGCGAGCTAACGTCCAAAGACTCATCGCCTACCATTGGCCGTCCCATTCGTGAAACGTCCATTCGCTTGGAGGGAGAGAATGGAGATGAAGTGAATGCCGGTGATGTAGGGGAAATTGTCATTTTGGGGGCCGGTGTTGCTGCCGGATATCTAGGGCGTCCGGATGATATGCGGGCCAGGTTCTTCACCAAGGAAATTGGGGGAAGAACCGTACGTGGATACCGGACGGGTGACCTTGGCCGCTGGCGAGCAGATGGGAACCTAGAGTGTTTGGGACGGAGTGATGATCAAATCAAGATACGCGGGTTCAGAGTTGAGCCGGCGCAAGTAGAAGATCTGCTTCGGCAGTGTCCTGGAGTGATCGACGCTGCCGTGGTAGCGGTTGCTGTCGCTGGCGAGCCATTGCGCCTAGTCGCCCATCTCTCTACGGACAGCGTAAGCGAAAAAATCATCGAGGGTGCTCGTTCGACATTAATGCAGCGTCTTCCGCGCTACATGGTTCCAACTGAATGGAAGACGTGCCCTCTGATCCCGCGTTTGCCGAACGGCAAGGTAGACCGGGTACGCCTGAGGACGATGGACGATGTCGATAGACAGTTGTCGCCGCTTGCTTGGCCTTCCTACCAACAGCTGGAGGCCTTGCCGGAGGGCATCCTGAACGTATTGCTCCACCCCATTAAATCCCCTCTGGAGCACGTCATTTCGGCAGCTTTGGCGGTGGCCGTGGCCCGCGTCGCCCAACTCGATGTTGTTCATGTCATGCTCATTGGTGCCTCAGCCGAGGGGCTAAAATTCGTTTTTGACGGTGAGGCTACGTTCGCCAGTTGGGCAAGCAGCGCTGCTTTATATGAGGCCAATGATGCTGAGGTTCGGCTTGTTTTGGGGGAGGGAGCAGTCGCTAAATGGACTTACAGCAGCGATGTGCAACGGAAGATCGAACACGTTAACGTCGCCGATAGTTTGAGTGCTGTACTGCAACGGATTGTAAGCGAGCCAATGAGTCTCCTAAGGGACTTGCCGCTTCTGGGGGCCGATGAGTACATCAGGTTAGTTCAGCAATCGAATGCGACCGACGAAGAGATCCCTGGCCATGAGACGTTGGTCGGCCTAGTTGAAGAGCAAGTCATGCGGACCCCGAACGCGCTTGCCATCGCATTTGAGGATGAGTGCACCAGCTATGCAGAACTGGACGCTCGGGCCACGGATGTAGCTCGACACTTGCGTTCGCTTGGAGTGGGTCCTGACTGCATTGTCGGAGTATTTGCCGAGCGGTCCATCGACATGGTCGTTGCGTTATTGGCCACCCTTAAGGCGGGAGGTGCCTATCTCCCCCTTGATCCCACGCTGCCCGCCGATCGCATTCGGTTCATGGCAGACGACGCTAAAGTGGCGATCATCTTAGCTCAACGTCATTTGCAGAACCGCCTGCCCGTGCTGTCCCAGCCTGTTTGCTGGTTGGAAGATGAGCATGGGAATAACAACGACATTAATCTGCCACCGGTGGCAACCAGTCATCTAGCTTACGTCTTGTACACCTCTGGCTCCACAGGCCAACCCAAAGCGGTCTGCATTACTCATGCGGGAATTGTGAACCGGATTCTCTGGATGCAGCGTGCCTATCCGATCTCTGGAGATGATCGAATCCTGCAAAAGACGCCGTTCTCATTTGATGTCTCCCTGTGGGAATTTTTCTGGCCGCTGACCCAAGGAGCCATGCTGATTATGGCTAAACCCGGTGGCCACCAGGATGCGCAATACCTTTATTCGCTAGTCGAACAAAAGGGCATTACCGTAATGCACTTTGTTCCCCCCATGCTGGAGCCGTTTCTCAATGAGGTTGTAGAGGGGCAGTGCGGTTCGTTGCGCCATGTCTTTTGTAGCGGTCAAGAATTACCTGTCGCGCTCGCCAGGGCTTTTCACCAGTGCTTGTCTGATACGAGCCTGCACAATCTGTATGGTCCAACCGAGGCCTCGGTGGATGTGTCGTCTTGGACGTGCTTACCGGGCGATACGTCGCTCAGCATACCCATTGGGCGTCCTATCGCAAACACACAGCTATATGTGCTGGACTCCTGCTTACAACCTGTTCCGGCAGGTGTAGTTGGAGAGCTGTTCATTGCAGGGGCGGGGCTCGCTCGCGGTTACCTGGGAAAGCCAGAACTGACTGAGCAGGTCTTTATAAACAATCCATTCGGTTCCCCAGGTTCCCGTATGTACCGTACGGGCGACCGTGTGCGTTATCGTGTCGATGGCGCATTGGAGTACCTCGGCCGACTAGACACACAGATCAAATTACGCGGTGTACGTATTGAGCTTGGCGAGATTGAGCATTTGATTGCTCAACAGCCCGGCGTTTACGCGACAGCGGTGTTGCTGCATGAGCCCACGCCGCATTCGCAGCAACTGGTTGCTTACGTGGCGACGAAGAATCAAAAGATCGATAGAGGTGCATTGCGCGAAGCATTGGCGGCTACGCTACCTGTCTACATGCTTCCAAGCGTTTGGGTGGTGATGGAGTCTCTGCCGCTTAACGCCAATGGCAAAGTAGACAGAAGAAATCTACCAGCCCCCGTGCAGGAGATCGGTGAGCCGCTTACACGTGAGGAGGAGCCGGTCTCTTCGCTTGAGAAGGTGATTGCAGGCATATGGTCTGATGTTATTGGCATCGCGGCAGTAGGGCGCAACGATCACTTCTTTGAAATCGGAGGCGACTCCAGAGCGGCGCACGTGGTTGCTCATCGTCTGGCTAAGACTCTGTGCGTGGCCGTTCCAGTTTCAACGTTGTTCGAGTCACCGAAACTAACTGAATTTAGTCAACGAGTTGCGCTGAACAAAAAAATCGATGCTTTGCCTTTCGGTGGCCTTGTACACGTGAAAGCGCTACCGATGACGTCTGCGCAACGCCAGATGCTGAGTTTCTCAATGCTCATGGCGCCAGCGCCCGTTGCCAACGTTGCCTTTTGCTTGAAGTTCGTTAGTCGGGTATCGCTTTCCGAAATTGAGGCGGCACTGAAGCAGGTTCAAAAGAACAACCCACTCTTGTCTGCTCGTGCCAGTGAGGACGGGGAATGGGTATTTTCTGACCTTGAGCTGCCTCTGTTGATCGAGTCGATTGCTGCCGACGATAAAGTGCTCTACGCGAAAGTAGTCGCCGCAGCGCGCACGCCCATCGACCCTCGGGACGGGTACGGATGGCAAGGGCAGCTCTTCCTTCGACCAGATCTCGCTCCTTGGCTTCTGCTGACCCTGCACCATCTGTTGGTAGATGAAGTGTCGGTCGACATCATCATGCGGCAGTTTCAGAAAGCGCTCGAAGGTGTTTCTGGGGAGCCACAAACGGCACAACCTGAGTTCATGCCGCACGATGAGATAACTGACGAAAAAGATATCGCTTGGTGGAAATGCAAAGTTGAACGGGTACCACCCATTTCGATTCCTCTTGATTTCACCGCAAGTACGGCTTCCCATGGACAACTTGATTGCGAGAGGAGACGTCACCTTTTTGGGGCCACCACTTGGGCAAAAATTGGAGAGGTCGCTTCAATTCGAGGCTTGACGCGATACGAATTTCTTGTTGCGTCACTGTCGCGTTTGCTTTCGATTTGGAGCGGGCAGTCACATGTAGTCTTGGGCACCATGATGTCGACGCGTTCGCCATTCCTAGACCCGCAGATAGGCTTCGAAGCTGCACTTGTGCCGCTTATTATTGAGATGAGCCAAACAGCCCCGTGGGCGGATGTTCTTGGCGTTGTGCGTGACGCCGTGCGCAGTAGCCACTTACATGCCCACGCATCTGCGATTCAGTTGCAGGGGCTCGCGCGTGCTCTCTACGCAGGGAAGGACCTTCTCCCCGTGCGTTTCGGCATGATCGATGCCCCAGCGCGGCGTTTGGAAAAATCTGACTTCATTGCTGAGGAAGTCAATCTGGGGGTGTCTGACGCGCTTCTGGATTTCCAAGTGCGGGTTCACAAGACAGGTGCAGAGCTTTACGTTGATGGCCGCACCGCCTCTTTTCGTGGTGAGACCCTAGATTGGTTGCTGAGCGGCTGGGTTGCGTCAATTGAAGCGTCAGTTAAAGGTACTCCGTTCTCGCTATCACCTTCCGCATGCGCTCCTGCGGTGCATTCAGTCGATACGCGATCCGTTGTGGATTGCTTCGAAGAGCACGTACAGCGACACCCGGATGCTTGTGCAATCTCTGCTGACGGTATGTCGATATCGAGAAAAGCTCTACACGAGCTTTCTCGTAACATTGGCGCGCACCTCAACCGGGTTGCAGCACCTGGAGCCCCGGTCATCATTTGGTGTGGCAGTGTGATTTCCTCTGTAGCAGCCATGCTTGCTTGCCTGCAGAACCGATGTGTTTTTGTCCCTGTCAGCCAGAAGGAACCGGTAAGCCGATTAGGTGATATTGTTAGTTCGGTCGGTGCACAAGTGGCCATAGTCGACACGGCTTCTTTGTGGCCATCGGCAGAAGTCCCTATTTCATCCATTATCAATGTTGCAGACCCAAAAGACTCTGGTCCGATATCAATAGTGGCAAGAGGTCCTGTCCCCGGGGCGTCTGCGCCGGCGTATGTATTATTCACTTCCGGCACCACAGGACGCCCCAAGGGGGTGGCACAAGACGCCGACGCGTTGAATTACCACATCATGACCTACGTACGTAGTGTCGGTATGACGCAGAGCGACCACATTAGTCTTATCGCTGATGTCTGCTACGACGCAGCCCTGATGGATATATTTGGCGCATTGGCAAGTGGCGCACGTTTGGTTGCCTGGAATCTATCCAGGAGTGGTATCGCGGGCCTGCTCGGATGGTTTTCTCAAGAGACCATCACCATCTTTCATGGAACACCGTCGGTATTTCGGGAGGTATTCACAAGCGCCGGTCCCCTTTCCTTGCCGTTGATTCGATGCATCGTCCTTGGGGGCGAAGCGGCTCTGTCCGAAGATCTTGCGTTGTTCAATCGCCGCTGTCCGCCTGAGGCAATCCTGATCAACGGTTTCGGCCCGACTGAGTCCACGATGGCACTCCAGGCACACTTTCGTCACGGTGAAGCCTGTGACTTGCCCTCATTGCCTATCGGTACAGCTGTCACCGGTACCGATATCGCGCTCATTAGCGATGAAATAGGCGAATCGACGATGACGGGAGAGATCGAGATTAGAAGCCCGTACGTCAAACTTGGCTATGTACACCATCCGGACGATCTTGCTGCATTAATTTTGCTCGATACGGCCACCAGACCACGTGCTCATCGAACGGGGGACATAGGTCGCTTTTTACCCGATGGTCGCCTTGTTCACATTGGAAGGCGAGATCACCAAATCAAAGTCGCTGGGGTGCGTATAGAGCCTGCAGAAGTGGAGGCTGCATTGCATCGCCTAGACGGTGTTGCACAAGCATGCTTGCGGTTTTGGCAGCGAGAAGTAGGTAATGCAGCGTTGGTTGCCTATGTGGTACAGGTAGCTGATGCCGGCACCAGAACACCAGAGCAATGGCGAAGTGTTCTGGCCACACGCTTGCCTTCAGCGATGCTGCCGATCGTGATGACAGTGCCGTTGTTGCCCCGACTTTCGAATGGAAAAATCGACTGGAACCAACTGCCATTGCCCGGTTTGACTGGGGCCTATCAAGGACGCAGTCTGACCGAGCATGAGCAGGCGATAGCCGCGACGTGGTCCAAAGTGCTTCGCTTGGAGCACCCAATAGGTCCGGCCGATACTTTCATGCGACTGGGTGGAAACTCATTGATGGCTATGTCGGTATGCGCCGCCGTCGGACGCCTCATTGGACGTCGAATATTGCCCTCATCGTTGTTGCTAGACCCTACGTTAGAATGCTTTGCCGCTGAAAGCAGCCCCTCACAGACGAGCCTTTCAAATACTGTAACCGAATCATTAGCCCTTCTACCGCAGCAGTTACGCTTCTGGTTTAACGTGCAACTGCGTGGCGCTGACGATGGGAATCACATTCTCTGGGCAGCCCGTCTGCATGGGCGCGTCAATTTAGAGGCAGCTGTTGCCGCCATGCGTTGTGTATTCGATCGTCATGAAATGCTGCGGGCCAAAATGGTCGATAGCGATCCACCATCAATCACCATCGCCAATTTCGTCGCAGCACCTCTAGCATTTGAATCGGTGGCACGTTTGCCGGAGGTATTAACGCCGCAGCATCTTCCTGCCAGCCTGCGTGAGCCGTTTGACCTTTGTGATGGCCCTTTGCTACGAGCTGCGATTTTATCGGGACCAGAAGATGACAGACTAGTCATGGTTTGCCACCACATCATCGCCGATGCGAGATCCTGTGAGGTGATCCTGCACGACTTCGATCGTGCTTACGCATCGATAGTCCTCGATGGCGCCCAACCCCAACTGGATGCTCCTCCTTCTTTCGCCCAGGCTGTTACGCGCCTGCAGACGGCGAGTGACCAGGTGCGAGAGGACGCATCCAGTTATTGGCGCAAAGCGCTTGATGGCTCGGTCACCGTGCTCAATCTTCCTGGATTGTCAGTATTGGAGCCTTCGCGCACGGTCACCAGCATACGGAAATCTTTGAAACTAAATGAGCCGTTGCGGAAGTCGCTGTTCGAGTTTTGCAGTTTGAAAGGATTCTCACCGACGGCCGTGTTTCTCGCCGCTTACTCGCTCGTCCTCTGTCGACACGTTGGAGAGAATGACGTCACTATTGGCATGCCGACATCGTTGCGCGAGGCAGGTGAAGATGATGAGCTTGTCGCGCCTTTACTGAATGTTCTGCCGGTGCGTTGTCGGTTGCCTGCTGAAGGAGATTTCTTGGCGCTGTGCCGCCACGCCACCTTAGCGATTGCCGGCGCGCTCGACCACGCTGACTTGCCCTTTGAAGATATTCTCGCGCTTGTTAACCCTGTGAGAGCGTCAGGACGACATCCACTCTTTCAGGCGGTGCTGTCAGTTCATTATTTGAGAGTGGAAACCGGCCGCTTGCGAACGTTGGCGCCGGTTGATACGAACTCCTCAACATTGAGTTGTGACTTGGCCCTAACCGTGGAGTTGCGCGCGGAGGAGGTCGTTTTATCACTTGATGGGATAGGCGGTCGTCTCCACCCTAGATGGCTTGGGCGTGTGTGTGAGCAGATTTGTACCGTGATGACCAATGGCATTGCGAGTGAGCACGCCGCACTGGAATCTATGGTGATTGTTCCGAAAAAGGAGCGAGACGAGATCGTGTATGCATTGGCCTCTGGCGGTAACATGCCAAGGCAGCAAGACTCGATCGTGGAGCAATTTCTTCAAAATGCGCGCAGACGCCCTGGGGCGTGGGCATTACGCGGTCGGCATATGCAGACTTACGCTGAGCTGGCAATGGCCGCACAACATCTGGCAGAGCGGTTGGTTGAGCATGGGGTTAGTAAGGGCTCGATAGTTCCTTTCATCGCGAACGATGACATTAACCCTGCGGCTGTGGCCTTAGGCATTCTCATGGCAGACGCCGCATTTCTGCCGATTGATCCTGCGTGGCCGTCCTCAGTTCGAGAGGCAGCACTTGATGACGTGGGGGCCTCCATCTTGATCGAGCAGGACGGGGCAAGTGTGGCATTGCGCCCGCGCGGGCAGGAAGTTGGACGCAAGAAATCAGAAACCCTAACCGGGGAGGCGGCTGTCTACGTCATTTTTACCTCAGGTTCGACCGCTCGGCCGAAAGCAGTCGCCATTGCCCAACGAGGATTGCTTAACAGGTTCGCCTGGATGACTAGTTTCTTTGGCGATGAAATGCCCAACACGCTTCAGACAACACCCCTTGCCTTCGACAGTGCTGTATGGCAAGTGCTTTGGCCTCTCACGAGAGGTGGCACCTGTGTGTTGCCGGAGCGGCACGAACTATTTGACGTAGAGGCGCTCGCCACACTCGTTGCACGAGAACAGGTCACGGTTGCGGATTTCGTGCCTTCGGTTCTTCAATCGTTGTTGCCAGAGTTCGAGAGTGCAAACTCGGCAGTCGGTCGATTGCAAGGTCTGCGCTGGGTGATACTCGGAGCGGAGCGCCTTCGCGCTGAAACAGCGCGTCGCCTTTCAGCACTCTTGCCAGCCGCCAGAATTGTCAATCTTTATGGCCCGACCGAGGCCACAATCGGATGCATTTATCATGAGATATCTGGCGACACAGGCGCCATTGTTCCCATTGGACGACCACTGCCCAACGTACAAGCCTATGTGACCGGTAAGGACGGCTGGCTCCTCCCACGTGGTGCTGTCGGCGAGTTGGTGGTATCGGGTGATTGTGTCGGTATTGGTTATTTGGGACAGACCACGGCTAATGGATTTTGTACGGTACCGTTCGCAGAAGGTACAGACGCCCGAGCTTATCGTACAGGCGATCTTGTGCGCTGGAACGAGCAGGGAGAACTCGAATATTACGGGCGTATCGACTCTCAATTAAAGATCCGTGGCATACGGATCGAGCCGTCAGGCGTTGAAAAAGTTATATACAGCTACCCGGGGGTTCAGGAGGTAGAGCTTCTTGTTGTCCCCGGTGAGGAAAGCAACCCGCAAGACGAACTGGTCGCGTTCGTGAAACCAAAAAGTGGATATGTGTTGCAGACATCTGAACTGGATCTGTGGCTCCGTGAGCGTTTGCCCGCTGGATGGGTGCCCGGAATGACTGAAGTTATAGACGCAATTCCGCGCCACATTTCCGGCAAGCTCGATACGCAGGACTTGCTATCCAGGGTGAAGGTGAACCGTACCGTTGAAGTGACTGACAGCTCTGATTTGGGTGGCTGCGTACGGCAGATTTGGCGCGAGCTTCTAAAACACACCAATCACATCCCAGCAACTGCGACATTCTTTGATGTCGGAGGGCACTCATTACTGATGCTCGGGTTACGGCGGCGCTTAGTTGAAAGGCTAGGGGTCACGGTCAGTATCGCCGATCTTTTCAGGCACTCGACAGTTCCCTCCCAGGTGGCGCTCCTCGTCTCGCGCGGGGCTCAAATCAATAAGCAAGTTAACTATTCGAATTAGAAATGACTATGGACAGTTCGCAAAACAAAATTGCAGTAGTTGGAATGTGGTGTCGATTCCCCGGTGCAAATTCTCCTGCCGCTTTTTGGGAAAACCTCTGCTCGGGCAAGGTCACGATTCAGCGCCTAGAGCGTGAGGCCATGATCGCCGATGGCGTCGCACCTTCAGATCTGGACCATCCAGATTATGTCCCGTACCGAGGCCTTTTGGACGACGCGCTAATGTTCGACCCGGCTTCGTTCGGAATGTCTCCGGCTGAGGCAGCTCTTACCGATCCCCAGCACAGGCAGTTTCTCGAATGCGCCAGACTTGCTCTACAGGATGCTGGCATCGACGGCCGAGATCTTACGCGTACAGCCGTATTTGCCGCGCAAAGCCATAACGAATACAGAACAGCTTGCCTATCGGGTGCAAGCGAGATTGCTTCATTCAGCGCTGATGTACTCAACGGTGCAGCTCACCTGGCGACAAGCGTAGCCTATCGGCTTGGTGCGGAGGGCGCTGCACTGACAGTGCAGACGGCGTGCTCCAGCTCTCTCGTTGCGGTTCACCTGGCATGCCAGGCTTTACATGCGGGTGAATGCGACCTTGCAATCGTCGGCGGCGTTGCAATTGGGTGGCCGCAACATGTCGGATACAAATATGTGCCGGATGGAATTATGTCCCGTGACGGCCAATGTCGACCTTTCGACGCGGGTGCATCAGGCACGGTTCGCGGTGAAGGTGTCGGTATTCTGGTCTTGCAACGGTTATCGGACGCACAGGCCGCTGAGCGAGCCATACGCGCTGTTATCTGTGGCAGTGCAGTAAATAATGATGGCCGTCATCGCATGGGCTTCTCGACACCTTCGACGCAAGGCCAGGTTCGAGTTATTCGCCAAGCGTTCGAGAGGTCCACGGTGTCGGTGAGCGACATTTCTTATGTTGAAACTCACGGGACCGGGACCGCTGTCGGAGATGCGATCGAACTGGCTGCGCTATCCGAGGCGCTGCACTTGGACGATAGCCCTGAGCATCGTGTCTATCTAGGTAGCGTAAAAGCCAACATCGGACATCTTGATGCGGCTGCCGGAATCGCGGGGATGATCAAGCTTATCCTGCAGTTGCAGCATCGGAAAATAGTGCCGCAAGCAGCGTTTGAGCGATTGCATGACGAGAGTCGCCGCCACCAGGAACAGTTCTCTTTTGCAGAAAAGGTTGTTCCCTGGACGAGTGTGGGAGCCCTTACTGCTGCTATCAGCTCGTTCGGCCTCGGGGGAACAAATGCCCATCTGATCATTCAAAGTCAACCAGAGGACCGCAGCCAGTCGAATCCATTGGAGAGTGATGCGTGGC
This sequence comes from Pseudomonas sp. AP42, assembly GCF_001728935.1. Lineage (NCBI taxonomy): Bacteria > Pseudomonadati > Pseudomonadota > Gammaproteobacteria > Pseudomonadales > Pseudomonadaceae > Pseudomonas > Pseudomonas sp. AP42. The sequence goes on along the minus strand of NZ_LYSO01000005.1, from coordinate 68,669 downwards.
CGGTGGTTGTGCCCTTAGTCAGCACTGACGAAAAGACTTTGCGTGCTCGATACGCATCGTTATGCAAGCGCGCTGCAACGCTTGGTCTACGTTACGTTGATGTGGCTTTTACCTTGGCGAGCCATAGCAATGGAGTAGGCGCGCGCGCCGCTATCTTCGTTTCTTCTGTCGATGCAGTTCGAGTAATTGATCCAACCACCGTAGTCGCTTTCTCACTGGTCGAACGCGAGCGGCTTGGCACTCTGTTTGTTTTCGGTGAACTGCGAGGGGCCGCAGCTGTTGCCCGTGATCTCAGCCGATGCTTCCCCGTTTTCCGGCGCAATCTAGCGGCAATCGTTTCAAGAGTAGGGCGCTCCGAAGGTACTGCGAATACGGTGGGGGAACATACGACTGCTCTGCCATCGCAAGATCGTTTGGCGGGTCTCTGTGTACAAGTCGCCCTTGCTCGCACTCTGGCGGCAATGGGCGTTCCTGTTCTTCGAGTCGCTGGTTATGGTTTCGGTGAGGCCGCGGCTGCTTGCGTAAGCGGTGCATTAACCTTGGACGTTGCAGCCGCATTGGTGTTGGCCGAATCTGCCAGCGAACTCCAAGACGCGCTGGAAATGGCACAAATACGCGAGGGTATCAGTTGGTACTCCGCAACTCTTGCGCGGCATACCTCGTCAGATGACCTGCACAACAGTGATTTCTGGCACGTGGTGTTCGAAGAGGATGATGATGCTGTGGGGACCTTAATGTCTGAGACGGGCAGTGTGATGCACGTCATTGTTGGTGCGATAGCGACTAAGGTGAGCTTGTCGATTGAGACGCCTCATATCCACTTCATTGACACAGTTGATCAACGGGCATCGGCGCACATGACACGCGCCATCGGGCAAGCATGGTGTTTAGGCGCCACTATCAATTGGCCATTAGTCTTTGAAGGGCAGCAAGCACATGATTATGCAAGCGAGCTACTTGAGGACCGGAGAAGGGCCTACTATCCGCCTGCTATGGTTCGTGTGCAGCAAGCGACCGCGGTTACCGCACCCTCCGAATTGACTCAAGTTTCCAAGCCGGTCCCTGCAGAAATGCGAGCTTATGCGAAGCAGGCGTTTTGCGATGCGCTTCAGCTTGAAGACATTGATATAGACACTAACTTTTTCGAACTGGGTGGATGCTCGCTTACCGCACTCGATGTACTTGAGCGTGTCAATGGCGTAGCCGAAGTGCGCATCTCCCTGCGTGAGTTCTTGCATGAGCCAACAATCCGCTCGCTTGAATTGCTGTTAGTGCGGAATAGCGAAGAGATGGACGGCGCTTTATCGGTCGACACGATCACCTCTTCAGCGCTTGCCTCACCTGCTAGACCTGTTGAGTTTGGTCTTGCAGCAACTGCACATACAGACTCAATGGGAAATGCTGTCCACGAGCACCTCCCGCGATTCAGTGTGTTTTTCTTCTCTGGAGAGACCTCTCAGCACGCACAGCCAAACTTATATGGGCTTGTACTCGATGCCGCTCGCTTGGCCGATGAAAGCGATTTTGAGGCGATATGGATTCCAGAGAGGCACTTTCACCGATTCGGCGGGCTCTTCCCAGCTCCCGCTGTGTTAGCCAGTGCGATTGCGGCTATAACACATCGCGTAAAAATCAGAGCCGGCAGCATTGTGTTGCCGCTGCATAATCCAGTCGAAATCGCAGAGCAGTGGTCCGTTGTCGACAATATTTCTAATGGACGCATAGGCCTGGCTCTTGCCCCGGGCTTTCATCCAACCGATTTCGTGCTCAATCCGACGCGTTATGAAAAACGACGAGAGCATTTCGCGGACAGCACTCGAGTGTTGCGCGCAATGTGGCGTGGTGAGCCTTATAACGGAATAAACGGCTTAGGGGAAAATGAGAACGTCACCGTGCTACCGCGGCCTGTTCAAAGCGAGCTTCCTGTGTGGATTACTGCTGCCGACAGCGAGTCGAGTTTTGAGAGTGCAGGTGCCAGCGGATCCAACGTATTGACTGCAATGTTGTCATTGGACCTTGATGGGTTGCGTCAACGCATTGCCATCTATCGCAAAGCGCTTAATGGCCGTCCTGGGCGAGTCACGGTCATGTTGCACACCTTTGTGCATCAAGATCCGACGGTTGTAGCGCAGATCGGCGCAGGGGCTCTCTATGAATATCTGGATACGCATCTGGACTTTGCTTCCGCGCGAGTAAGCTACGAGAGAGTGCGTGGTTTGGCTGCAGCCGATCGCGGCGCCCTGGTCGACCATGCAGTGGGCCGTTATCTGAACGGCGGCTCACTTATTGGGACACCGTCTCACTGTGAAGCGATGGCTCGATCACTAAAAGAAATTGGCGTGGACGAGATTGCATGTCTGGTCGACTTTGGTGTTCCTCGAGAGCACGTACTGCCTTCACTTGTCGAGGTGGCTTCAATGCAGGCTAAGTTGAATGTACAGCGGTGACCTCTCCGAAATGACTCCGCACTCTCTCCGGACGATGGCGACGGATAATGCGACGATCCCGGTTGCTGGTTTGTATCCTACTTCAGCTGCCCAAAAGCGCATGTGGTATATGTCTCAATTGTCGCCGGATGATCCACACTATAACGTTACTTTGGCAATGCGGCTGAGCTTCGACTTGAACCAAGACGTTCTTGCAGAATCATTACGCCAACTGGTAGCGCGCCATGAAATCCTTCGCACGAGCTATCCCATCGTCGCAGGCGTGGCTTGGCAAAAAGTCTCTCCACCCGAAAAATGGAATTTGGAGTGGATGGGAAGTATTGAGGTCCCCGAGGAACAACGCCTCAAGCGCTGCGAAGTGTTGGGCGCGGAAATTGCGTCATTACATATTGATCTTGAACATGGTGCCGTTTTTCGTGCGTTTCTTTGGTCTTTGGGGCCGTCAGATTATCTCTTGATTCTCTTGACCCATCACATTGCTGTTGACCAGCGAACGATAAATACGCTCTGTGAAGAACTCGACGTTTTATATCGAGCATGCAACGGAGAACGTCATGAACAGTTACCCGTAGCAACACAATACCGGGAGTACGTTGATTTTGAGCGATCTAGGTTCGAGCGTGACCGCCAGCGGTTAGTCGAGTATTGGCATCAGCAACTCATAGGCGAGTTCCCCATGCTAGAACTTCCCTATCTCTGCGCTCCAACAGATCCGAGACGCGACCGGCGTGGTGCAGAGTACCCCATCGAATTACCACCTTCTGCCGTGAATCGATTTCGTGCGTGGTGTCGTCGGCATCGGTTGACCGAGTTCGGCGGCATACTGTGCATCTGGTCGATCTTGCTGCACTCGGTGTCGGGGGGACGCCAGTTATTGCTGGGCACGACGACAGCTTTCCGTGAGCAGCGGCGTTTTGGTCGAGCATTAGGGTGTTTTATCAACACATTAGCAATCCGTATTGATTTTGGAGCGGGCGCGACAATCAATAGCATGGCAGCGCATGTGCGCGAGCAGCTTCTCGATGCCTTTGATCATAGTGCATTTACGTATGAGCGCCTTGTGGAGCAGGCACGAAAATCCAATCCAGCTTTAGGCGAGGATCTCATCAATGCGTATTTACAATTTCAACCGCGGTCAATAGCTGTTGCTCATCAAGCAGGTGGACGGTTCGCCCCAAATTTAAATGTTTTCAATGGGCGGGCAAAATTTCCTCTGATGCTGAACATTTCTGACCGTGGAGACGTATTCACAGGACATTTCGAATACGAAGTCGATGCCTTTAAACAGGAAACGATCGCCACGCTTGCGTCGGACTTCTACACCCTGATAGAAAAAATTGACGAAGAGGGTGATAAATTACCAGAGGGGCACTTTCCGACGGCCGTGATGCGTACGATGGCTATCGATACTCAAAGAACGAATCTGAATGAGCAGGCTCAGATTTCAGAGGCGTTGGTAGAGCAACGACCGTTCGATGATGTAGATCATCGTCTCGCCGACATTTGGTATGACTTGCTCCGTCTTCGGCCATTGAGTTGGAAAGACGACTTTATGTTAATGGGGGGGTATTCTTTACTTCTGACGCAACTCTCCTGGCGAATCCAGCAAGATCTTGGGGCCCGGATTCCGCTCAAGGAGTTGCGTCAAAACACCCGGATGGAGCAAATGTCTGCATGTGTTCGTCGCTCGGCCGTTGCTTCCCCTGTCGTGATATCTCGACCTTCAGCAGATAGCCTCCACGTCGGGGACATTTCTGTTCGCTTGGAACTTGGAGTCTGGACAAGAGATTCTCTTGCTGCCCGTATTGCAAGCGTGAATAGTGTGCGCTCTGGGAGCGGTAATCGCCTATGGCTGGCGGCGGAGTCATTTATGGGGACGCCTGTCAGTCTAAAGTCATCTGGATTTTCGGCCGGTGATACCAGCTTATCTCTATCTCTCGGCGCACTAGACTCTGAAGCGCTTGCAGCGATAGCGATTGCGATGGCCGATGCCAAGGACATGACATCATTTGTTCGGCGTTTTCAAGCGTTGCGCGCTAGGGCTCTCGCAGATGATCAGCGGCGCAACACTATGTCAATATTGCAACAAGCGATAGAGCGCAACATGTTGGTTCTGATCGCAGGCGACCTAGATGAAAAGTCTGACCTTGCTGAGGGAAATTCGAGTCTTGGTTTGTGTACGGGAGACATTGCTGTTTTTAGAAACCGCGCAAATACCTCACATCAGACATATGACGTGGGGATCCTATTCGTGGATCGTACCCAGGCGTATGTATTGCAATCCGTAATAGACTATGAACATTTGCCCGAAGGCAAGTCCGGCGTCAACGTCTTCTATGACACCGAACAACGGTGCGCGCAACTTGGTGTCGGCTTGCGTCGACGCCGTAAAAAAAATGCGGCTACATTCGCTGTTGGTACCCGCACTGCATACGCACTTGAATCAGGTGTGCCTGCATCGCTGAAAGAGTGTTTGCTAGAGGACAGTACGGTATTGTCAGCCGTACTTCGATTGCCAGAGAAAAATGATTATGAGCCATAAACGTCTTACGATAGCGGTCATCTCTCCTGCGGGGATACCTGATCCAGCGGGCCTGGAGCAAGGACTGTCTCTTATACGTAGTTGGGGGCATGAAGTTATAACCGGCCCTCACGTCGGAGCAAAGTGGCGATATATGGCGGGAGATAACGATCAGCGCTCCGCCGATTTGCGATGGGCCTTCGAAACCACCGGCATCGATGTGGTATGGATTGCTCGAGGAGGATTTGGGGTTCAGCATTGTCTCAAGGCCTTGCCTGTGGGTATGAATGATGATCGGATAGTCATTGGTTGTTCAGATGCGACAGCACTGCTGCATTACTTGTCTCTCCAGGGGCATACGCGGCTTGTACACGGGCCGATGATTGATACGCTAGCATCTGGCGTGACCGATGAAACGAGAGCCCGTGTACGGCATATTTTGACTGGTAACTTTCATGGCGAAATGCCTGTGAGCTCATCAAACCAGGCCGCGCTTGAAGGGAAGCTGATAGGTGGAAATCTGACAATGCTCGCGAGCATGTGCGGCACTCCTCAGCAAATCAACACTCGAGGAGCCATTCTCATGCTTGAGGATGTTACAGAACATGCGTTTCGCTTGGATCGCATGGTCCTTCAATTGCGTGACAGCGGTGCTCTGGACGGGGTTAAAGCTATCGTGCTGGGCGAATATGTACGGTGCTATTTACCGGCCGGTGCTGACTACACGGCGGACGAATTGATGGAGAATTTATTACAACCTCTAGGTGTTCGTGTAGTGAGAGGCGCGGGTTTTGGTCATGGGCGAGATAACTATGCCTGGCCATACGGCCATAACGCCCAGTTGCAAGGAGGTCGACTTGTCTTCTAATTCTCATTTACAAGAGGTTATTGGCGGTATCCCATGCGCCGTTTCGCTGGGTGATCTCATTAGTCGGCAAGAGATCGAAGACCTGCTCTTTGAATTCTCCGAATTGCCTCCAGGTCAGCGATTGGCGGTTTGGGCTGAGCGGTTAATTGGTACGCCGTTTGAGTTTGAAAGCAACCTTCCTATCCTTTCGGAGGACATGTTGCGCGTGAACTTGGCCAATCTGGATTGCATCACTTTTATTTACGTTGTCATTGCTCTGAGCCGCGCGGACTCATTCGAGCAATTCGTAAGGCAACTTAAAGTGCTGCGTTACGATGTACCCGACGTTGAGGCCGCGTCAGGTCGTCATGCGGCTTCAGGTTCATTTCTTCACTTTGTTGAGGAGTCGTTGCTCGAACGGGCGATCGAGCAAGGTTGGCTTACCGACGTCACCTCAACACTTGTAACGGCGGAATGCATTATTCCGATGGCAGTCGATCTTCGTGTCATTCGTCGACCCGCGGCTTTTGATTTTCGTGAGCAGCTTGTAGCACCTGTACGTGGCGAGCGCGCCATCAGTCACACATTCATTCGTGCCGTAGATTTGCAAAAAATGGATGTCAAACTGCTTCAAGATGGCGACATTATTGTATTTGCTAAGGATCCTACAACAGCGCAAGGGGATCTTCGTCATATCTTGGTCAGGCATCTTGGGATTGTAAAGAAGCAAGCCGGCGCCGCATACTTTATTCACTCCTCCAGACATTTTGCTCGACGTGAGCACGCTACGAACGAAGCTCGACCTTCACATACCGGCATTTTCTATGACGATGACCGGCGTTGCGAACAGCTGGGTGTCGACTTCTGTGGCGCCTATGCAGGTGACGAATACATTATCAAAAAAGACTCGGATACCTACTTTGCGATGGACATGTCTCGTCTGCGCACGGTGCAGGAGTATGCTGAATCCAATTTCACCGGAATAAAGGTTTTACGCCTTCTCCCGAAACCCAAAAACGCATAGCTGATACAGCTGATACAGTGCATTACTGCTCGGCTAAAAAAATTTAAGCCTACTCGGCAACTTTGGGTGTCGCGTTTTATGCGCGGGACAAGAGAAATATGAGTAAGAAAAGTGCGGTGATCTTTTTTCTAATAAGCGCTTTAGCGGCGGTGATCATCTTCGGAGAGTATACCGAGACGGCGGTCGCCACGGGAGTAGCTGAACCTGAAGGAGGATATGTTTCTGTTGTTGCCGAACAAAGCGGAACGATTATTCGGTTAATAACTGAGGAGGGCTCCAGCATCAATGCCAACACAGCGCTGGCTGAAGTGGCGCCGCAGCGGTTAGGGGCAGACGGCAACGACTTCAGTAAAATGACGATCGAGATATTGCGACAACAACGGGATCTCATCTTAGAGAAAATTAAGCAAGTAGACTCTCGCTTAACTCAGAAAAAGCAGTGGTTAAGCGAACGGTTGAGGATGAACGATCATCAGACCGATGAAGCCCGCATCGGCTTGAAGTCGTTGGAGCCTGCTGTGGTTCAAGCAAAGGACATGATTGAGCGTTACCGCGAGCTAGAGCGTGAGGGGTTTGTGTCGCATACGGTCGTTTCTGAAAAGCTCTCTGATTTCACGACACTGCAGTCACGGGTACTTACCGCGACTCAACAGGTTCAGCAACTAGAACGTCAGAATGTAGAGTTGCGCGTGGAGAGTGCTGATTTCGAGCAGCAGGCCAATAGCGATAAACTGTCCTTTCAAATGGAACTCGAGAAAACTAACCAGGCGATCGAGCTAGCTAAGTTTCAGAGTAACTCTCTGGTTACGGCAGGGGTGGGGGGGCGTGTTGTCGTCTCTAGTGTTCGGCTAGGGCAATATGTCAACCGTGGTGACAGCCTCTTTATGGTGGCGCCCGAAGGCGCAAAAATATCTGTACGCCTTAATGTACCCGCTGAAGCCACCGCTCGCTTGGAGGTTGGTCAGCACGTCAAACTTCGCTACGCGGCATTTCCCTATCAAAAATATGGAATTCAGACGGGAAACATAACGAGTATTTCAGGGGCGCCCGTTCAAACTGATGCAAATGGTCATGAGCGTCCAGCGATTCGTGGGTTCTATCGGGTGATCGTACATCCGGATGTGCAGGCTATTCGTCAAGATGGTCTTGATCTCCCTATTCCAGCAGGCACGCCGGTTGATGCCAATATTGAAATCGCCAACGAATGGATTGTTGATTGGGTTTATTCGATTTTCGTTAGGAAGTGATAATTAATATGCGAAGCAATGAATATACAAATATACATTTTTGCGCGCAAAAAGTGGCCATTCAGGATGACGTTGACTGGTGTTTGGATTTTATTGCAGAACATTATCGCTGTGAAATGAATCATGTCACTCCGGATTCGGTTGGTGAAAAGGCAGAAGGTGTGTACGAAAAGGCACGCCAGCGTGGATTGGTGGCTCAGTCTCATAATGCAGTACTGGATGAATTGCCTTTACTTCAGTCGCCGACATTGGTTCGGCAGATTGATGGTCGCTTCATCGTGATGGTTGCTCGCGGTAAACAGGGTGCGATGTTCGTTACATCGTCAGGTTCGGAGGCGGAGCATATTAAATGGGACGATTTGGCGAAGATATTTTCCGGTGTCGTCGTAAAGGTTTCGCCTATGGGCTATACGCGTCCGCCTAAAAAAGTAAGGGTCCCATTGAGCAGGCTAACCGGGAATCTAGGTGATTTGACAGGGGCCACAATCCGTATTGGAGTGTTGGCGGTAGGGATTGAACTATGCTTGATTGTGTCTCCTCTGTTCATGAAGTTAGTTCTTGATCGAGTACTGCCGGCCGTAGATGGGCCACTTTTGGCCACCTCTGCTATATTTTTTTTTATACTGGTTGCGTTGCAGATGTTGTTACACGATGTTCGCAGCCAAGCGTTGATAAAGTTTAGCCAGCGCATAAACTTGCGCTGGCTGAGCAACCTCTTTACGCACCTTGTCCGTTTACCGATCAGTTTTTTTGAGCAACGCTCAGTAGGAGATGTCGCCTCCAAGTTTTGGTCAGTTGCGCACATACAGCGTACCCTGGCGGTCGGTTTTATCGAAGGTGCTCTTGACGGTTTGATGGCATTGGTTACTGCACTGGTCCTGGTCGTTATTGTTCCTCAGTTAGCAGGATTGCCTGCGGCAGCCCTACTGTTCTACATCATCCTGCGTTGGCGCTGTTTAAAACGGCAGAGAAAGGCGGAGCATGAACGTTCCCAATATTCAGTCGTCCAGCAGTCTCACATTTGGGAAACTATTTCGGGTATCCAGTCTGTTAAGCTATTCCAGAGAGAGAACAACCGGCTGGAGGGCTGGTTGGCGCACGTTTCTCAACTGTTTGATGGAGATAGAAGTTACCAAGAGGTTGAGGCAAGTTTGAGAACGAATTTTACAGCGCTGATGGCTATCGAGCGGGTAATAGTTATAGCGCTAGGTGCCTGGATGACGATGCAGCAAACGATCACTATTGCTCAACTAATAGTGTTTCTAGCCTATAACGAGCTTTTTCTTAATCGCTCCTTCACGTTAACTAATAAGTTGGCCGAGATAGCCTTGCTTGATGGACATCGTGACAAGGTGGCGGACATCGCTTTACACGAGCCCGAGGCGTCGGTCGCGAAAGAGGATAGCTTTGATATTCAGGGCGGCTCTGCAAGTATTGAATTTCGTAATGTTTATTTCAGTCATCCTGGCAGCAGAACCCACGTGTTAGAAGATTTTTCGTTGAAAATCCACCCCGGGGAGTGTGTTGCATTTACGGGGCCGTCGGGTTGTGGAAAGACAACGTTGCTACGCCTTATGCTAGGGCTGGCAGTGCCGCAAAGAGGGCAGATCTTGATCGCAGGGTGTGACTTACATAAGCTGAGTCCAGCAGACTATAGGTCAAATTTGGCGACAGTGATGCAGGAAGATCGTCTGTTCACAGGAAGTATTCTCGAAAATATTACTTTCTTCGAAAAGTACTATGATATGGAGTACGTCATCGAGGTGGCTCGTGCCGTAGATATTTACGATGACGTTGTAAAGCTTTCTGAAGGTTTGCAGACAAAGATAAAGGACAGTGGCTCGATTTTGTCGTCGGGTCAACGACAGAGGATTTTGCTTGCTCGTGCACTTTATAGACGTCCTAAATTTCTATTTCTCGACGAGGCGACAAGTCACCTGGATCCGACGCGAGAACGTCATTTTACTGAGCGACTAACAGCGCTTGATATCACTCGAATTATTGTTTCGCATCACCAACAACCACTGACGGCGGCAAATCGAGTATTTCATTACAGTGATGGGCGTTTTGTTGAGTCTGAAGGTCAACGCCGCTCATCTGTGGTTTCCAATTCAATGGCAGGGCCTAGTGAAGTATGAATGGCATGTATTTATCCCCGGATAAGCAAGGCGTCGTTCTTGCACGTGACAATCAAAGGTGCGTCGTCTGCGAAGGCACGGCAGATGAGGTGTGTTCTATACTCGATCTTCGTCTTTGGGACACATTTACATTTGATGCCCACAATTGGGTGTCTCTATGCGCCACCCATGCGGCCGCCGTAAAAAATGGATTGTTTCATCCCGCTGAATTAAGAAGTTTAGCCCGTATTGACTCGATACTCGTGCCCGCGCAGTGCTATCAAACCTTCACTTATGATCGTTGGGGAAATCAGATTCTCAGCAGTGGGGAGCGAGTCAGAGGTGAGCTCTTTCATGCTTCGGACGTCCAGGATATTTTGGCGAAAACGGGGAAGAGCGATAGCTTTGTACAATGGGCAAAATACCCTCGCACATTCCTTCTTCCTTGGGTGGATGCGGTCTCCGAGGGCGATAGAATAATGACCGACACGAAGGCGCTACACGGCAAAAGAGTCATCGTTACCGAGAAAATGGACGGCGAGAATATTACGATTTATCGCGACTATTTTCATGGTCGGAGTGTCGACGGCCCATCTCATCCTAGTCGGAATTGGTTAAGAGAGTTTTTGAATCAATTATCCATTCGTATCCCTACGGGCGTCAGGGTCTGTGGAGAGTATTTGTTTGCACGTCACGCTATAGAATATCGCGATCTGGAAAGTTATTTTCTCAGTTTTTCTGCTTGGACGGCACTTGATGAGTGCTTGTCGTGGGATGATTCAGTGCAACTGTTCTCGCGACTGGGAGTCTCTACTGTCCCTGTGCTATATGATGGGGTGTTTGAGCAACAGGCAATACACGAGGCCTGGCGTGAGCAGTGCTCACCGCAGAGTGAGGGTTATATAGTTAGGAGCGCGGACGCTATTAGGCCTGATCGCTTCCGGCATCTGTGTGGAAAATTTATCCGGAGTGATTATACGCAAGCCGATGCTATTCAACTCAATCGGCGTGAAGGGCGCCCCGTTGTCCCTAATGGTTTGCTTTCACCGACTTTGCTTGATCCTTCTTGACTGTTTAGGCTTGAATCAAGAATTCATTACATTTAATTGGTGGCGTATCTATCATGAGTTTCTATATTGCGGTTGATGCAGGATTTACCAATACCAGAGTTGCGGTAGTAAAAAGTGGGGAGGTTATAGCTTACGCCACCTCGGCGACGCCGGGGCGTTGCGACAAAGGCGTAGATGGATCAAACGCCGATGCGTTACAGGAAAGATGGCTGTGTCATCTTGTTGCGCAAGTAAAAAGCCAGTTAAGTTCGGAAGGTGCGTGCCTGGGTATTGGAATAAGTTTTGCGGGTGTCGTCTCGCAAGATGGGAGTATTTCCAAGGATAGTGCGATTTGGGGCAGTGCTAGCGAGGGAATCGAACTCGCAGATTTGGAGCGGCGCTTAGGGTTCCCCGTGCGTGTCGCAAACGACGTTTCTGCTGCCTGTTATAGATATGCGTTTGATTTCCAATACATGAAGGACGAAAGAATTTCGTTGATCAATATTGGGAGCGGTATAGGTGCAAAAACATACTTGCGAAGCCTTGACGCAATTTTGTTGGACTCAAAAGGGCGAACTGGGGAAATCGGATTGGCGATTGTAGATCCCGGAGAGCACGCGTTGGCCAGCCAGACAGGGAAATTTAAAGGCGCGTTGAATAACTACTCATCGGGCACTGGATTCGCAAGGTTTCTTGGCGTTCTTGCCCAGCAATGCCCGGATCTCTATGAATCCTCCTTGCTCAAGCGGGCGCTAAAAATGTCCTCGATTTCCATCGATGAAAAGTCGGGCGCTGCGTTAAATAGGATAAACAAGATTGCGATCAAGTGCCTTAATGATGGGGATATTTTTGTCTCGGACGCGCTTGACCGTTCGGTCGGCTGGTTGTCGATAGCATTGCAGCACGTCATTTTACTCGATTCGCCAGATCGAATCATTCTTTGTGGCGGGTTCGTTTCCTCAATCGGTCCATCGTATAGAGATCGCCTGGTAGCTAAGTTGGTGCCGCATCTTAATTATCTTTACAGTGAAGAAGAGATTATGGGGATGGTCCGTCTTGGTAATAACGATGATCTGGACAACCTCCTTGGTATTGCAGAGTTCTGCAAGAAATCACTTTCTCAGATCGGCGAATAATGGGTTGTCTGAAAAGGTAAATTTTTTCTTCAGGGGTGTTGTTTTCAGCGAGTGGCGGAGTACGACGATGAGGGGTTCTGACGTTGAAGTGCCCGCTGCTGGCGTCATGGAAAACTTCCTTTCAAAGATTCGGAGGTATGTGGGGGCTTCGGCGCTTGAGGCGCAAGTGCAGGTGTCACCTCATTTTTTGCCAGAGGGCGCCGTGTCTTTTGCTGTCTCGCTGAAGGACCTGGATTCTATGGCGGCGTTGGTGACTGATGACCTGCTACCGGATGAAGTTCATCGTAGTGTTTATCAGCGGCGTATTGCCTTCATTGGCGGGAGATTATGTGCTGAGTTAGCAATGGAGAGTATTAATGTTTCCACTGAGGGAGGGGTGTTCCGCTGCTTTGATGGCGTGCCGAAATGGCCTCCTGGTATCGTCGGATCTATTACCCACACCGAGCATATGGCTTACGCCACGATCGTTAACTCTTCTCATATTGGATCGTTAGGCATTGAAAGCGAACCGGTCGCGAGTGACGACGCGACGCGTAGTATTCTATCGTTTTGCTGCACGGATTTGGAGCGGGAGGTGTGGTTCGGTTCTGGTTTGGATAGCAGAATGCCACGCTTTTGTTTTCGGCTAAAGAAGCCTTTTACAAGGCGATTTATCCCCGTGTGATTCAACCCTTGGAGTTTACTGACGTGCAGGTTGAAGGTGTTTTTTGGGGGCGGGGAGAGTTGCTGCTATGTCCTGTATCTGAACGCCCGCTGCTCAAGCAGTTTTCTGGCACCTCCATCAAGTTTGTAGAGCATCACGGATGCGTTCCATACCACAGCATCGGAATTATTTCGTTGTTTTTAAAAAAGCTCGTGCTTAAGGCCGGATAACGCTGTTAACCCTCTCCATGCGTCATGACGCAGCGCCAAGTCCTTCTGCCAGTTTGAAGTCCTGGTGGGCTAAACAGGTGAGAAGAGCCCATTGGTCAATAGAGGAGCGCACGCTCCTTAACTATCCGCTTTAGTCCGCATTTCGCGTGATGGCGCGGTCGATAATCGAACGGTGAGTCAGCCGATGTTGAAGAAAGCCTTTTATCTATCGTGGATGCTGGCGCTACCGGTGCACCTCATGGCACAGCCCGGGCCAGTCAGGGAGCCGGATAGCTACGTCGATATTTGGACGCTGTACCAGCAGAACATAGTGTCCAATCCCAGAATCATTGGCGCCGAAGCGCAGGTTCGCAGTGCCCAGGGACAGGAGCGTGCCTCATTCGGGCAGCTGCTGCCGCAAGTCAGCGCCAGCAGCTCGTTTAACCGAGTAGGCCGCGAGCAGGGGACATACAAAGAGCTTGTCAACGGCGAGACATATGGCCTTCGCCTGAGTCAGTACCTTTACAATCCAGCGGCCTGGCGAGGCTTTAAGAAATACACAGAGATGACTGCGCAGTACCGTTCCCAATACGAGGATGCCAAGGTCGAATCTACCGTAGATCTAGTGCAGCGCTATTTTACCGTTCTGGCGGCCGAAGATGAATTGGAGTTGACCACAGCAGAGCGCAAAGCGACCCAGCGCAACTTGGATCGATTGCAGGCGATGTTCAAGCTTCGGCTGGCTACGGTGACGGATGTCTTGCAGATCTCCGCCAAGGTGGACAGCCTTAAGACAGCCGAGATCGAGGCTCGTAATCAGATTGAGGTCAGCCGCGAGGCACTGGCCGAACTGATCGGTCGCGAGGTCTATCAACCGCTCAAGCGGATTGATCAGGGCGTACACTTTGACATGCCTCCAGGCACCGAGGAATATTGGCTGGCCCAGGCGGTGAGTAGCAACCCGGCTCTACAGGCGAAGCAGAAGGCGGTCGATTCGGCCAATTACGCCATCGGTGAGGCGAAGGCCGGAAATTTGCCTACCTTAAGCATGGGTCTCGGCGCTCAGCGTAGCGACTTTGCCTACGAGAACGTGCCGTCGCCGCGCACGGACACTTATTCGGCTAGCGTCTCGATCCAGATTCCGATCTACAGCGGCGGCTCCACCAGCGCTCGGGTACAGGGCCTTTACGGGGCGCGAGACGCGGCTGAGCAAGATTATGAGTCCATTCGCCGACAGGTCATCAAGGAAACCCGCACTGCCTACATGAAAAGTGCCTCAGATCTGAGCAGGATTGCCTCGTCACGGCACGCGCTGGACTCGGCAACTAAGTCGCGGCAGGCCAGTGAGCGCTCGATGTCCCTGGGTATCGCGACTGCCGTAGAGGTACTCAATGCCGTGCAGCAGGAGTACTCCGCGCGGCGCGACTACCTAAAGGCACAGTATGACTTCATCTTTAATCAGCTGGTCCTGCTGCGCTGGCGTGGAGGGCTGACTGACATCGATATACAGAAGATCAATGCTTGGCTGAGTGTGCCTGTCCTAGGCGCGCAGAACGATATGTCGCCAATGAAGGCTAGGGGATGAGTGCGCAGCTACAAACGATTTCGGCGCCAGGAAACCCTAATGACGATTCACCAGGCGCGACACACCTATGATCCCAACCGACCTTTTTTCCCGTGGCTGCTGACTCTCTCGCGGCGCCGCATTGCTAACGGTGTGAGGTGTCGCTCACGCACCAAGCGACGCGAAATGGTGATCGATGCGTTTGATGTAACTTTTATCGACAACCCGGCGAATATCGAGTGCGAGTCTTCGGTGGATAGCGAGCGCTTATGTTCAGTCATCGGAGCAACACGTTGAAAACAAAACAGGCGGAGCACCCCGCAGTTGCTGTGACTTCATACTGCCGATAAGGCTGAGTCATGAATGACCCTCGTATCCACATCACTTCTGAGAACCTTGTTCAGAGCGAGGCCGTGCCAGTGCTTGATGAACCGATGGAAGCTCATGCTTTCGTATCCCGAATTCCCGAACTGTTGGTGGCTGAGATGAACGCTTAGCTAAACCGAGTGCTGCTTTTGGATACGCCTCAGGCCTTCCGCATCATTTTCGCCTGTCGGCCAAGTTGATGTTGATCTCAATACGCAACTCTCAGCGCAAGGCATTAGTCAGGGCCGCGCGGGTCGGGATGAATCAGTTGTTAAGCTGGTTCGTCTCATGACAAGACCGGGTTCAGTTGATGATGTTGTTTTGATATTGTGTTCGCTTGCCGATTCCGAGGTATCAAATGCACAAGCTTGTCGCTGAATATTTACGTCCATGGAAAGACAAGCTACCAACCCTTTACGATTGGGATTTTGACCAGGATCGCGCAACAAAAGACTTCGGATTGAGCTTTGGGGATACCACATCGTTCGGTAGAACGTTGGAGCTGAAGTCAGGTTTGCGTCAGCTGGTGAGGGAAACCGACTGCCCGATCGAGCACGCGAGAGTAGCGATCTATTTCGTAAAAGTTTGGGGGGGGATTACCCGCTTCTCAAAAGTCGAGGAGACACTTTGTCTTTTTGCACACATGAAGGGCAGCACAGCTCCGCCGGTGGCCTACAATCTCCCATTCAAGATGATCAGTAGCTGGTCGAAATGGGCGTCTATAGTCTGTCCTGAGTGGGCATGTATATATGATGTTAGGGTTGCCTACTCGCTAAATGCTATTAATTATCTAGCCGGGGCTAAGCACCCAATTTTTCCGATGCCAGAAGGGCGCAACTCACGCCTCAAGATGTTGGACGTTTCAACGCTGCTTTTGAGCGAAAGGTTGGGGCATACGCAACCACACGTTGATGGTGCGAGTGAGCCCAAGACGATCCGAAAAAATCACTTTATTCCTGAGCACAGTACTTACGCTACCTATGTGTCGTTGGTCTCCAAGGTGAGCCAGGATCTTTGGGGTGATTCCAACCGTATTCATGAAGTTGAAATGCTGCTTTTTTCGCTGGCAGATGCTGACATCTACGCTGATGTGTTTAAGCGTCTTTCCAACGTTGCGGTAAAGCAATAGAAAATTCGGTTCTCGCCGTTGTCACAAGGCACTCTAAAGTTTTATTTTGACTTGAATATCCAATGTTCCCTAGGAGCCCCCAACGTCCAAGCTCGCAGAATTCCGTCAACTCGAAAAACACCTCGCCGAGCAGCTGCAGGCCCTTGAGGTGTTGGAGCCGAAGTCGAATTGACCCAGTTGCCGATATGTGGCTGCCCCATTCGTCTCCTCGCAAAAACATTGCCTTTGCTGAATTTTGGCAGATTGGAGGTGGGTCAGACTTGCGTCAACACGTGGGGCAATTTGGCGTTGGCGCCAACAGGCTAGTGAACCTCATCTCTCAATTCTGATGCTTGCCGAAGTCCCCCGTTCAAGTTATTACTCCCAGCTCCTCAGTTACCGTCCGCCTGATGTAGGACTGATTCGGTTGCGCGATCGGATAAGCGAGGTGTTCTCACAAAATCGTATTGCTGCCGGCAGCTGCAGCGAAGTTACTCACGACTAAAAGTCCATTCCTTGTGACGCATCCGACGAAAATTACACGAACGCTATCCTGACACGACAAAAAGTCCAGGCTTTGTGTCTTAAGACAGTTCTTATAGCTAAAAAATGGGCAAATAGTCCAAGAATGATGTCGGTGCGGGCATCTGTATTATTCATTACGTTCAACGTATTATTAATTGAGTTTCGATTTTATAATGTCGTATAACATTCTATTATCAGACCTAATATACCGGGAGATAGTCCATGGCAGTAGGGGTGCCAGAAAACGAGGTATTTGCTGCCGCGGACGCGGTGTTGGCTCGCGGCGAACGGCCAACGGTCGAACGCGTGCGCCTGGAACTCGGGCGCGGCAGCCCGGCGCGGGTTGGCGGCCTGCTCGATCAATGGTGGGCGCGCCTGGCCGAACGGCTGAACGGTGAGACACGTCTGCCAGCGTTGCCAGCCGAAGTGGCGCAGGCCTTTGTTGCCATCTGGCAGCAGGCGATTCATCTGGCGCAAGGCGTCGCCGAGCAGTCCCTGGACCAGCATCGCCAGGTGCTGGCCGCCGAGCGCGAGCGCGTGGCCGTGATTGAAGGCCAGGCGCGCCAGGATGCGGCGCAGTTTCGGCAGCAGACGGCAGAGGCTCTGGCTGGGCGGCAGACAGCAGAAACTCGGTTGGCTGATTTGGACCAACTGCTGGCCCAGCGCCGGGCGCAGATCGAGGACCTGCAGCAACAACGTGGCGCCTTGCAACTGGACCGCGACGCCTTGCAACAGCAGTTGCAGGCTCTGCAAGCCGAGCTGCACGACACCCAGCACCAGGCCGAGCACGCACGGCTGGAGCAGGATGCCTACGTGCGGGGCGTCGAGGACCGTGGCTACCGCGAAATTGATCGGGCACGCGAGGAGAGCAAGACACATCAGGTTGAACGCCGAGAGCTACAGCGCCAGCTCGACCAACTGCAGCAACGATTGGAGCAAGACCGTCATGCCTTGAGCGAGACGCAGCGACAGGCAGCCGCTCAGCAAGCGCGGGCCGAAGTGGCAGCGGAGCAGGGCGAGCAACAGCTGCAAGCGCTTGAAGGCCGCCTGCATGCCACGCAGCAAGCGCTTGACGCAGTGCGGCATACGGCCGTGGCCCAACAGGCGCGTGCTGACACGCTGGAGCAGCAACTGGCCCAGCAGCAGGCGCCGAACCCGCGCAAGCCCAGAATCAAGAAAGGGTGAAGTGTTGGGGCGCGAATTCTTCGCCTTGCCAGCCGCCGTCCCTTAGACTGTGCAGCCCTAATCGGACGTCTGTTGGGCAGTATGCTGAAACTGAAGATGTATCCGGCAAATAAAGGTGATGCGTTTCTGGTCAATGCCAATGGCAATCACTTGCTGATTGATGGCGGGTATGCCAGTACCTACACCGACTACATCGCTCAGGATCTGGCGGAATTGTCACGACAGGGCGGGCGTCTCAGCCTGGTGGTATGCACCCATATCGACGCCGATCACATCGGTGGGCTGCTGACCTTCTTTTCGACCAATGGCGGTCCCGGCAACCGAGGCATCGACGTCGACGAGGTCTGGCATAACAGTCTGCGCTCCTTACCGTGCCCTGCCACCGGGCCAAGCCTGACTGAAGATGCCACGGTGCTTGAAGCCATAAAGCGACGAGGTTTCCCCATACCTCCCGAGCAGGCGGCCGATCCGATCAGTGCGCGCCAGGGCAGCTCGCTAGCCAATCTCCTCAGAAGCCAGGGTTATCACTGGAATTTCGGTGACGGATCTCGCTGCATAGACCGCCGCTGCGCGACACTCGACCTGCCGCATACAGTACAGCTTGCCGTGCTGGGCCCTAGTGTCGCGCGGCTGGAAAGTCTTCGCACCTTCTGGCTCAAAGACATGCAGAAGTTCGGCTATCGAGGTGCAGCGCAAAGCAGCGATCTGGTGGACGATGCCTATGAGATGTGGTGTGCCCATGCTGCTCAACAACCAGTTTCTGCGGGCATTCAACCGATTGCTGCAAATCAGGAGCTGTCGTTGGCGCAGGTGTACAAAGCCGACACGTGGATTGCCAATGGCAGTTCCATTGCACTGTTGTTGACGGCGGGGCGGTCAACCGTGCTGTTGTTAGGTGATGCCTGGGCCGAAGACATGGTCGAAGAACTGAAATGCCGGCAGCCAGAGTCGGGGCCCTTGTTGTTTGACGCCATCAAGATCGCTCACCATGGGAGTTATCACAACACCAGTGTGGAGCTGTTGGCTTTGGTGGACGCCCCATGCTTTCTGATTTCCACCAATGGCAAGGGAAGGCATGGTCATCCGCATTTCGAAGTACTGAAAGAAATCGTCGACCGGCCAGCGTCTTTCGAACGCACGCTGTATTTCAACTATGAAACCGCAGCCTCACGACGGTTGCGCAACTACTCATCGAAATCCGGAGCGCGTTTTAGCGTTCACGTGGTTGAAGGCGAATGGATTGACCTTGGAGAAGCCCAGCTGTGATGGATGAAGCTGTCAAACAAGCCACCTGCATGATTATCGGTAGCGAGGATGTAGGGACCGGTTGGCTGATTACACCCTCGCTCGTGCTAACGGCGCTGCATTGCGTGAAAGCCACTGCGGCGGCAGGCGGCCCCCTCACAGCCCGCTTCGGGACTGGTACTGCTGCGACTCAGTATGCTGTGGTGGTTGAAGCGCTGGACGACGATCTCGATGTATGCCTGCTGCGCCTGCCTGCGCCCTTGGACATTGAGCCGATTCCACTGGACGGCAGCCTGCCCCGGGTGGGTGCAAAGTGGTACGCGTTCGGCTATCCGACGACCAAGGTTGATATTGGTCATGCCCTCAACGGTGAAGTCCAGCAGATATTGAGCGAACGGGTGCACGGAGTGGACCTCGACCTGTCGGTCGCTCCAGGATCCCACCTCTCCGATTATCAAGGCCTGTCAGGCGCGGCGCTCATGACCGGCCGCGTTTGTCGCGGCATGCTGCGGCTGAATGTCGACACGGCGCTCGCTGCGCTGAGCATCGACCAGTTGCGTCCATTCCTTGAGGCCCACGGCGTGCTGCCTGAACTCCTTGTCGACGCCGAGCAGAGCGCGCCGCATGGCGCTCGCCCGGAGTTTGACGAGCTTTTTGAAAGCCGCCTGGCGAGCCTGAACGGCGGTTACCTCTGGGTGGAGGGCGCGCACGGTATTGGCAAGTCGACCTACTGCAGGCAGTTTGCACCGCGCACCCAGCCACTCGAAGTGCTCGGGGTGTACGCGCTTTCGGAGCGAGGTCGAGGAATAACGCCCGCGCACCAGGCTCAGCCGGAAGTATTCTTTGACTGGATCAACTCGTTATTGTCGCTGCAAGTGAGCGGGAAGCCGGCCAGGTTGCGGGAGCTGTCCTACCCTGATCTGATCCAGCAGACCCATGAAGTGCTCAACGCGCTGGCCCATCGGCACGCCGCTGCCGACAAGGTCGGGGTGCTGTTTATCGACGGCCTGAACGAAGCTGTCGGGGTGAGCACGGATAGTCTGCAGCGTTTTGTCGGCTTACTTCCCTCGGTTTTGCCTCGCGGGCTCGTGATCGTCATTACCGGGGTTGGCTTGGAAGCGCATGCCAGCAGCATCGGCCCCCTGCTGCAGAGCGCGGGGCGCTTGACCCTGCCGGCCCTTGATCACGACAGTCAGCACGCGTTGTGCATCGAGTTGCTCGACCCGGGCGTAGCGACGTCGACGCTGGTGGCCCTGCTGTGTGAGCGGGCCGTGGGCCACCCGCTGTACCTCCATTACCTGGCGGATCTGGTGAACGGTGGCGCTAGCGAAGCCGATATTGCTCGATTGCCCGCCTTCAGTGGCGCCATTCAGGATTATTACGAGACGCTCTGGGGACAACTCCTGCCGGACCCCGACGCGGTCAATCTGCTGGGGATCATTGCCCGGCTCCGTTGGGGGATTTCCACAGCAGACCTGACCGTCATGCTGCTGCCCGCCGAGAGTGCCGTCTACATCGCCACACTGGCCCGGATCCAGCACTTGCTTTCTCGAACGGGTAACACCGAGATCTATCATCCATCCTTTTCGGAGTTTGTGGCGCACAAGACCTCAGCCATGAACCAGCGCCTGCAGGAGCGGCTGGCGACTTTCTGCGTCACTGCGGAGAGTGGCGACTACGGACAGCTGAACAGGGTCTATCACGGCCTGCTGGGTGGAAAGCAGGCGCAACTGCTGGCCATCGGAGAATGTCAGCAAACATGGGTGGACGCCGCCGTTGTGCTGGGCTCAGAGCCCGATGTACTCCTTGGCGACATCGATCATGCGCTCGCCGCCGCGACGCGTATCGGTATGGCCACCGACATGGTCCGTTTGCTGCTGCTGTCACAACGATTGACCTTTCGCTACGACACCCTGTTTACCCAGTCAGCCGAGCGGGTGGCGCTGGCTCTGCTGGCGCTCGACAAAACCGATGAAGCACTGCGCCATGTCATTCGCAATGGTCGCGTGATTGTGAGCGCGCACGAAGCGTTTACAGTCGTCCATGCGCTGACGCGCAAGGGCCGCCAGCGCGAAGCGCAAATCCTGCTGGATAAGGTTCAGCTGTCGCTGAATGCGGTATTTGAACAGTGGCAATCCGAGGGTAGCATCGAGACTGATCGGCTCATCGAGACGATCCAACTGCGCTTGCACGGCTTTGCTTTAGCCGTAGCAGCGGGTGGACAGCCGCCAGTGAAGCGCTTCCTTAACGCGATCGTGCATCAATTCGTGCGCGCCCCGCATAGTCCGTTTTCCGTCGAAGAGCAAAATGAAGTTCTGTTACAGCTCACAGGTAACCTGAGCGGCGCGCTGCTTTGTCTGCGCGGACAGTTTACGTCGCTCCTGCAGCTCAAACTCCCTAACACCGATCCCGAGCAGATCCTGCACTCGCTGCTCCACACGCTGGTCTTCGCCGAAATGAACTCCCGCCTGTATGGTGTTCGCCTGGCCCGGGAGAGTATCAACTTGCTGTTGGAGGATTTGGAAGCGGTCAGCCAGACACTACAGCAACCCCAGGATCTGCGCGTCGTCGTTGTCGATACGCTGATTGAGGCGGGGGCCACTCGGCCGCTGGTACGAAGGTGCACAGTGGGCATTGCCGACACCCCGCAACCGCTGGCCTTGTATAAAACCAACCGTGCCGACCCCGATCGGGAGGGTTTCCACGAGTCGTATCGGCAGCTGCGTGCCCGGTATTTCCTCGATGACACCCAGCTACAGCCGGTGGTCCACCCGGTCCAGCCGCATGACTGGGAAGGCCCATTGCGCTCGATTGCTGCGGCCATCGCCTGGGCTGATGGTACCGCGCGCAGGGCCACGGCCGAGGCGGATCACGCCACTGTTGATCAGGTATGGTCCTGCGTAACTGATGTGATTTTACCGGCTTGGGCCATCCCCCTCGCTTCTCGGATCCTGTGGCAAGGCGCCTACAGCATTCCGGAGACCATCATCCCTGTTCTGTACGAGCGTTTAGCAAAACTGATACTGGACTGCTTTCCCCAGCGGTCAGGTGTGTTCATTCAGGTGCTTGAAGCGGCGTTTGATCACCAGTTCGGCCTCTACAACGAAGGTTTCCGCCAGGCGCTCGCGGGTGTCGCGGAGCAGTTCGTCAGCGCCGAGTTAACGGTGGACACGGCGGACGCGCTCTTCAACCTGATCATCCGCTGGCGAGACTACGTCGCGGCAAATGTCGAGAACCGATACGAGCTGATACCCGAGCTATTGCGCATTGTCCCCCTGCTGACGCGATTGGACGCGACCGAACAGGCCTTCCAAACGTATCAGTTGGCACTGCGTTTTTCGATGGGCCCAAGCTGGTACAAGGAGGATCAGTTGTCCCTGATGTCCAGTACGCTTGAATCCCTCCCGATCGAGCTGAAGGTGCCCCCGACAGCGCAGGCACAAATTGCGGCTTACCTGGAACGAGCCAGCGGGGATATGACGTTTCAGCGGTATGTTCGGGCAGACAAGGGCAGCTTCATCTCTCAACTCTGCCGGCGTTCGTTGTACGCTGGTGCCGTTCAGTATTTCAAGCATCAGTCTTGCGGGTCGCTGGCGCAACTATTGGCACAAGCGGCGGCCGGTGATCTGGACAGGGTATCACCGCTGGTTGGCATGCGATTCCCGGGCGGCGCGCTGGAGGAGCAGGCGGCCATGCTCGCCTTGCTTCGCCAGGTGCCGAGCAAGGCGGACTGGCGGCTGCGCTGGGCGCTGCTTGAGGTGTACCTGCATGGTGATGAGCGACACCTGGGCGACTGGGGACGAGAGTACGCGCTCATTATCACTGCACTGGAAGTTGAGCCAGACGATGTGGCCTGGGCGACACGGCGAATCCGGGTCCTGGTTCAAGGCATGCGCGCTGAACGGGCGTGGATGCTGTTGAGGGAGTCGGTCCTCCCCTTGTCCGCCGCTATCAACGCTGACCTTGCCCGCTTGCTGGAAGAGACCGAGGCGCGCGTAGGGCAGGAGCGCCTTGCGCAACTCGCCTCCATGTTTGGTTTTGAGTCTGAGCAACCTCGGGCGGCAGAAAAAGCGACGGGTAGCCCTGAGATACAGCCAGATCAGGTTGATTCCCTTGCGGACGAGCTCTACCGCCCAGGTCTGTTCGGCAAAGTGTCGGTTGAAGAGCAGGCCCGCAAAGATCTAGCGGCGGCGCGCTCGCTCCTGCGCCGAGGTAATTCGAACGCGGCAGTCAACGCCTGTATCGAAGTCCTGCGCAACCTCCAAGCGGGAGGATGGTCCATCTGGTCGAACAACCATACCGGTACCGCGGCGGAGCGGCTGATCATCGCCGAGGTACAAGACGGCAACGAGTTGGCCCGTCTTTATGGCCCGCTGTTGCTCGAGGAGCGCCACGTGCAGCGATGGCGCATCGCATCGCACCTCATTGACGTCGTGGCCAACAAGGTAGCGGCGCCACAACAGGTTGCCTTGCTTGACATCGCCATTGAGCATGTCGGACAAATGGTGGGAGAGGCGTCGACTGAAGCGTTCGACTACCTTGACCGCTGCGAGATCGAGGCCAACGAAGCGCTTTTTGAACTGTTGCTCTGGACCCTTGATCATCCGGTCTGGGAACGCCGCGACAGCGGCGCGGCCATGCTGCTCTGGCTGTCCTCAAGGGATGACACCTGGTTTGCCCAAGTGGTGAAACTTGCCTTTTCAATGGATCCGCGCAACCGGGCGGACATCGCTGCTGCCGTTCTCGACGTGCTGTCCTGCCGCAATCCGGCGGTGTTGTGGCAACGCTTAGCACCACACCTCATCATCGCTGAGGTTGTAGCAGAATGTCGTCACGTAGCACGGTTTGCCACGCTTCTGCGTATCGCCCAGCGGGCGAGTGAGCAGGGCTGCGCGACTGCAGCTAGCGTGGCGTCGGCGATGCGCGCAAGTTGCGCTGACGGCCCTGTTCCAGCGTCTGCCCAGTCGCCTGCAGTACCTGAGTTCTTTCCACAGGAGCTCCACGAACTCTGGCATACACTGGCAGAGCTCGGTGCCCTCACGGAAGCGTCGCTGACGCAGCTTGGCACGGTGCTAGCCGATACCTGTCGACCGCTCTCTATTGATATGGCACAGCAGCTGGAAATGAAAACTGCGCAGAGTTTTCGAGAGCCGGACCATCTCTCCACGGATCGTTGGGCTGGTAAACTGCGCTATGCCTTGAACGCGGCATTGTTTCGCCCCATGCCTGTGGACAGGCTGCTCTCCATCGAAGCGGCGCTGCGCACCTACAATCCGAGCACCATTGCCGCGCCCAAGGACGGTAACCGATTGCTCTCTGGCCTCGTGACCGCACTGGAAAATGGTGACGAGCAGGACTATCGACCCGCTTGCGACGATTTGGTGTTTCTGGATCTCCAGTGCTTCGTGGAGTTGGAAGGGGAAACCGCGTTCATTGAACTTGTCCCGCATCTGGTTTCTCCTGATCCCAGACAAACGCCGTATCGCTCAGGCTATGGATTTAAATCAACGGAGCTGCCACCCGATACCCCTGATCAGCAAATGGCGATCAGTGTCAGGGCTCAGCCAGTTGTCGCGTACTTTGCCTCGCTCAGTCCGGCGGTGCCTACTCACAGTTTCACCCAACTGATCGGGGCCAGCCCCTCTGCAACCATCAGGTACCATTGGCGCGATGGCAGCAGCGTTACGGGCACCGGCTGCAGTCGTCGATACGAGGCCGCACTGCTCGCCGTACAGCGGGGAGCACTCGCGCTTCCTCCAGGCTGGAACATCGTCTGGGCGCTGCGAGTCAACGGGAATGTGCGGGCAATTCTGCACGATGTTTAGAGGGCGATGACATGCTGACATCTTATGCGACACCGCTGACGCGGGCGGATTTTGAAGCGCGTGTGGGCTACTCGGCGGAACAGTGCCGCATGGGACTTATACACTTTGCCAAAGGGCTACGAGGCACTGAAAGCCTTACCCAAGTGCGGTGTTTGCCCAACGGCAGAATCGATTTGCTGAGCATCGACGAAGCAGCCCGCTTGCACGCGAACATGATGTATCAGATGCGGAATTTCACACCCTCGGTTGCCGAGGAAGGCATCGAATAACGCATTGCCGGCCCGGCCTCGAGCCAGGGCATTTCGTCCATTTTATGCAGGATCGAATGTGCTCGCGGCCGTCTCGGCCAAGCCAGGACAAACGCCCGGATGCTCGCTCAACGGCTTTGGCCGCTGCAACATATTTGTGCGGCTTTTGACATTTTGTCGTTCGGACATTCTGACCGTTGTCGGCCTGCTGTCTGCACACCTTTGGGCACGGCAGCGATTCATTTGATCTACGCCGCCCCCTGCGTGGTGTGGGGTTGTAGCCGCGTAGTTTCGCTTCAGCATCACCTCGGTGTTAATGCTCAATGCTTGAACTCAACATGGCTGAGTGGAGCTGGATCGCCGTTTCGCGCCTGGGATCGCCCGGATCGCAGGTTTGCAGCAGCTCCTCGAGCAGGCCAATGTTAAAAAGGATCCACGGCTCCAGCTCCCACTCTAATCCGGGTCGCCAACAAGACCTACTGTCGGTGTCGCGGGGCGTGCAAGTGCAAACCCGCACGGCCGGTGCGGGGGGCGGCTTTTTCCGCTTGGGGCAGGGGACAGGTGTTCGCGGATTGTAACCGGAAGGGGGAAGGCTGCCGGGCCGGCGCCCTGTGTCGGGACAACACGTCTGTGGCATTGCTCAGCTTTAGCAAGCGGCTTTCGCCCCCTGCTAAAGGGAGTGCCCGGGTCTATGCGGATTTTTCTGCAGTGGCGCGTGCCGCTCGTGGCTTCGGCGCCCAGGCTTCGCAGGTCAGGACAAGAGTGCGTGCGTAGGAGAAAGCAGCCTCACGTACGGACTGTTCGGTGAAATACCTCAGCCACAAAAACAGCATGGCCAGCGACACTGCAACCGATGTCAGCTCCCCACCATTGAGCAACGATTCCGGTGTCGCCGCCGCCTGGAAGCGGATTACCCAACTATTCAGGCCGTGTCGAACCCCCACCCAGACCAGACTGCCCAAACACAGGCTGATCGCGACACACCGCAATCCGAAAGCATTGCGGCGGAAGCCGTAGGAGATGTTGTCCTTGTACAACAGGCCGAATTGCTTGGTATCACGTGTGGCATTGCGCAGCATATTTCCCGCGGAAGTATAGAGGGCGTCCGCCGCTTGCGGATCGGCGGCTTCCTCACCTGCGTTGGGGAAGCGAGCGCCCATCTTCTTCGCAAGAATGGCGTGATAACGCTGGAGAGAGGCCACGTCGAAGGTGGTGTTTTCCCGATGGCGCAATACCTGGGTACTGGGCATGCCCCCCCACTTCTTCCACAGCGCGGGCTCCTTGGCTTTTCCGCCACGTCGGGCAAAATCAGCCAGCAGATACAGCAGACCGCAGACGATCAACGCGGAAACCAATGTGCTGAGCACCCCGAGCTTCTCGCTGTACAGCGAGAACACCAGCACGATCACCGGCGACAGGGTCAGGAGCGCAGGGTACAGACGTGCCTGTCGTTCGTAGGGATCGGAGAACTGACCGATGGCCTTGGCAATGGATGCCCCCGTACTGACCGTCATTCTTCGACTTCCTCATAAAACGGCAGATAGGTGATCGGCCCCCAGCCTTCACGCTTCGGTGTGCCCTGGGTGAAATGAGAAATTGCCCGCCCCTTGGTCTGGCCAACGCGAAAGCCGCGACGAAGGAATGCATTGGTAACAACCTTCTTCGGGTGCCGCGGGGCGTTAGCGGCCGCTGACACATAGGCCGTCCGTGAGGGTTGATCCGGAGTGTTCTGCAGCGGCTCGCCCACGATCATATTCAAGGTCTCGGTGGACACGTTGTGCCGACCGCCATGGTGGGGAATCTGCACAAAGCTGACACGCTGGGGCAAATCAATGCCAATGCTGCTGGCAAAGTCCGCGCAGGCGCGCAGGGCCTCGATGCCCGCATCCCCGGTCAGCAGGTAACCGCCTTTCCCGACGGTGGCAAACAGGATTGCGCTGCTTTCATTTTCAGCCGAGGTCGTTACCGTATCGGGCAGATATTCCTTGTCCCACAGGTCGGCAACATACCCGGCCGCTTCCTTGATCATGTCGAAGAAAGAGGCCGCGGTACTCTCTTCTTTCTTGAGCTCAGGGGATTTTTCAAACTGGGGGACTAGTCCGTGGACATAATGGTCTCGGGTGGGTGACAACACCGTAAAAATCCCGATCTGGCTGCCGGCGAACGGTTCGTGGATCGGAATGTCTCGCTCCAGCGCGGCTTTTTCCAGGGCATTCGCGGCCGACATTTTTTGCTTCAGGCGCTCGGCAAGGCTGTCGTTGGTGATCCGACCATCGTGGAAATAATGGCGAATCTCGTTGCTGTACGCCCAAGGGCGGTGCATCCACAGTTGGCCTACCGTCAGGTTCTCCAGGACGTGCAGCAATCCCCCCGCATGGTCATTGTCCGGATGCGAATTGACCACGTAATCGACGTAATGCGAGTTGAAGTGTTTTTTGACATGCTCGACCAGGTCAGCGCCGTAGGCCTTGGTGCCACCGTCATAAATCAGGATTTTGTATTGATCATCCTCGCGCCAACGAACTGCGATCGCGTCGCCACTGTGTTTACCTTCCCCCACGGGCAAGAAGTCAATTTCGATACCGTTCACCATTTTAAGCGCTCCAAATTTTTGTTGTTGTCTCTGCCGCCGACCAGCGCTCACGAGGAATGGCCGTCTAAGTGTAACGGCTCGCGTTTGAAATCGGCCGCGCTCGCAATCAATGCGATTCCCGGCTCAGATTAACTGCAACTGACGGAGCAGCCGGGCTCACATTCACTGCGAGTGAGCTTGCATTCAGATGCGTCGGCTTGCATTCCATCATCGTGGGCTCACGCTTTCTGCAATTAACCAGAGCCACTTTCCAGAGGCAAAGCGAATTAGTCGTCGTGACGGGTACTGACCTTTTGTGTGCAGGGGCTATCAGGCTCGAATGCCGCCCTCTTATCCGCGCGAGACATAAAGCGTTGATAGCACTCCAGGCCACAGAAGTGCACGACGTACTCGGAACCTTCCGGCGTAAGCGCGGCGTCAAGGGGAATGTCCTTGCAACATTCGCAGCAGCTG
This sequence comes from Pseudomonas sp. AP42, assembly GCF_001728935.1. Taxonomy (NCBI): domain Bacteria; kingdom Pseudomonadati; phylum Pseudomonadota; class Gammaproteobacteria; order Pseudomonadales; family Pseudomonadaceae; genus Pseudomonas; species Pseudomonas sp. AP42. The sequence goes on along the minus strand of NZ_LYSO01000005.1, from coordinate 40,317 downwards.
ATGGTAGGGGTGTTGTTTGCGTTCATGATGGGGTTCCTCCGTCGTCCAAGAAAACCTAGTAACGCTTCCGCACCCGTGATCGAACCTGTGCGCAGATCGACCTGCGGCCGGTAGTGCAGAAGAATTCCCGGCGCTCCCAACTCTGCCGCAACTCGGCAGCGGAGACCGCGCAGTGGTCTGAGCGGATCACGGCCGCTCCCGAAAGGCCCGCAGTGCCGCTCTCAGGAAGAGGATGAAGAAAACCGCCAGCACGAGCGCAGCGAGGCTCCAATGTTCGCTGACGAAGGCCCCGGCCGCAGTCCCCGAAAGCAGCAATGCCAGCACCGGCAAATGGCAGGGGCAAGTGAGCGCGGCGAGCGCACCCCACGTGTAGGCGCGCCAGCGGGGTATCTTGATTGATTCGGATTGGTTGGTGTTACGCATGGGCGTGACCTTCGACGGCGCAATGGGTCAGCCCGGCCAACTCCGTTTTCACTGCGGCTAAAGCCGCCTGCCGTGTCGCGATTTGCCGAAGCAAGCGCTCGATACACCCGATCACATCGGTACTATCGTGCGCATCGAGCGCTCGACAGAGCCGCGCCAATTCGTCGAGCCCGATACCGGACTCGAAGGCGGCACGCACGAAGCACAGCCGCGCCAGGGACCGCTCATCGAAAATGCCGTAACCGCTTTCCGTGCGCCGCGCGGGCTGCAGCAAGCCGCGCAGCACATAATCTCGGACGATATGGACACTAACGCCCGCGTCCTCGGCCAATCTGGATATGGAGTAGGCATTCATCGCCGACACACCCGATCTTCACCGCAAACTGGGGCGCTCAGATATTTCCTTCCGGCTAGGCGCTCAGGTAGCCAGATGAGCAACGGTGCAGCACCCAGAGCCAGTAGCAGCCAAAGCCTGGAGAGATGCTCGCCGTTTTGGTCAAACACATAAGCCAGTAGCGCACCAACCGCGAGCAACAGGAAGTAAGGCCCCGTGATGTAGCAGTGAAGGCGGTGACAACGCGTGGCGTTGACCAGGCAGGCGCCGCCCATCACGGCCAGCGCGGCGCCCGCTGCCAGGAACAACGCGGGGCGTCGATCTGACAGAACAATCGCTATCGTCGCCACGACGGCAGGCAGCCCCCAGAAGCTGACCACCTGCCATGTCTTGCGTAGGCTGTCGCACCTACCGAGTTCGCCTGCCGTGTTGCTCATGTTTCAACCTCCCTCTCTCATTACCCGGCGCAGCAGGACAATTGTTTGACGTCCTTGTTAAAGGTCTGTGCGGCGAGCTTCAGCCCCTCGACCATCGTCAGGTAGGGGAACAACTGATCGGCCAGTTCCTGCACCGTCATCCGGGCGCGGATGGCAATGGCGGCGGTCTGGATGATTTCCCCCGCTTCCGGAGTCACCGCCTGCACGCCCAGCAGCCGGCCGGAGCCCGCTTCGGCGACCAACTTGATGAAACCCCGCGTGTCGAAGTTAGCCAACGCTCGTGGCACGTTGTCCAGGGTCAAGGTGCGGCTGTCGGTTTCGAGGCCGGCGTGCTGCGCTTCGGCTTCGCTGTAGCCGACGGTGGCCACTTGCGGATCGGTGAACACCACGGCCGGCATGACGTCGAGATTGAGCTTTGCCTCGCCGCCGGTCATGTTGATTGCCGCGCGGGTGCCCGCCGCCGCCGCCACATAGACGAACTGTGGTTGGTCGGTGCAGTCGCCGGCCGCATAGATATCCGCTGCGCTGGTGCGCATACCCTGATCGATCTGGATTCCACCGCGCTCGTCCAGCTTCACGCCGGCGCCGTCCAGATTCATGCCCTGGGTGTTCGGCAAGCGCCCGGTGGCAATCAGCAGTTTGTCGGCACGTAACTCACCATGGTTGGTGGCCAGTACGAACTCGCCGTTGGCGTGGGACACCTGGCTGGCTTGCGTTTGCTCCAGCACTTCGATGCCCTCCATACGGAAGGCCTCCGTCACCGCCGCGCCGATGGCCGGGTCTTCGTGGAAGAACATCGCACTGCGTGCCAGGATCGTGACCTCGCTACCCAGCCGGGCGAAGGCCTGCGCCAGTTCCACCGCCACTACGGAGGCGCCGATCACGGCGAGCCGCTTAGGGACTGTATCGCTCGCCAGCGCCTCGTCCGAGGTCCAGTAGGGCGTGTCCTTGAGACCGGGAATCGGCGGAACGGCCGCGCTTGCGCCGGTGGCGACCAGGCAGCGGTCGAAGGCTACGATGCGCTCGCCCCCCTCGGCCAGTTCCACGCTGAGCGTGTGGCCGTCCTGGAAACGGGCGGTGCCACGCAGCACGCTGATGGCTGGGGTGCTCTCCAGAATACCTTCGTATTTGGCGTGGCGCAGTTCGTCGACACGGCCTTGCTGCTGCGCGAGCAGTCGCTCGCGCAGGACCGTCGGCGTCGTGGCGGACAATCCAGTGTCGAACGGACTCTCGCGGCGCAGATGGGCCACATGCGCGGCACGAATCATGATCTTGGAGGGCACGCAGCCCACGTTGACGCAGGTGCCGCCGATGAGACCGCGCTCGATGAGGGTAACGCGGGCACCGCCTTCCACCGCCTTGAGCGCGGCCGCCATCGCCGCGCCACCGCTGCCGATGACCGCAATGTGGAGCCTACCGTCTTCTTTCCCGGCGCCAATGCTGCCGCTCAACCAGCCCCGCGCCTTGTCGAGCAGGCCAGGACGGGCTTGTATCGTGGAATCTTCGAACGCCGCTCGATACCCCAGAGCCTCGACGGCGGCCTGCATTTGCTCTCGGCTTACGCCCTCGTCGGCCTTCAATTCGGCTTTGCCGCTGGCATAGGAGACATCCGCCCGGTGCACACCGGGAATTTGCTCCAAGGCCTCTCTGACATGCTCGGCACAGGAGGCGCAGGTCATACCGCGGATTCGTAAGGTGGTCATATTCTTTGTTTCCTCGGAGGGGTTAGTGGCGGTATCACGGTTTTGGCGGCGTCGGACAGGCATTCGGTACGCAACGGCGGTGAGCGGGCGACACCAGATCCCAGATGGACACCCCAAACATGAGAGCCAGGCCGATGTAGAGCAACCAGCCACTCCGCCAGCCGTGAGCCAGCATCAAAAACACCGCTGCCAGCACCAGGACAGGGCCGATCAGACTGAGCGCAGTCCGTCGCCACTGCCGATGATTGAGCCAGCCAAGGGCATTAACGAGCAGAGCCAGTCCAGCAAAAAGAGGCAGCAGCGTGGTGATGAACAGGCCTTCCCACTGGCTCAAAAAGCCCAGACCGATCGCGGCCCCCAGGCTGGCAAGGGCGGGAAAACACGAGGCGCAACCTATGGCGGAAACCAGCACGCCGACAGAACCGGCTTTGTCACCGATCCGCGTGAACAGATTGAAAGAATTTGCCATCGGAACTCCCGCCTATTGCTTGACGCTGGACGGGTAGCCGGCGTCCTCGGTCGCCTTGGTCAGCGCCGGGGCATTGGTCTTGGTATCGTCGAAGGTGACGGTGGCCTCGCGGTTCTCGAAGCTCACCTCAGCCTTGGTCACGCCATCGACCTTGGTCAACGCCTTCTTCACCGTAATCGGGCAGGCGGCGCAGGTCATGCCGGGCACCGACAGGGTAACGGTCTGGATGGCCGCCCAGACAGGTGTGGCGACGAGAGTGGCAAGGGCGAAGGATGCGAGCAGTTTTTTCATGGCGAACTCCTGATCAGTAGAACAAGGGAAGGATGTAGGGGAAGCCGAGCGCGACCAGCGCCAATGCCGTCACCACCCAGAAGAGCAGCTTGTAGGTGGTGCGTACCTGAGGGATGGCGCAGACATCGCCCGGCTTACAAACTTGTTGGGGTCGAAAAATGCGCCGGTAGGCAAAAAACAGCGCGATCAACGCCCCGCCGATAAAGATCGGGCGATAAGGTTCCAGCACGGTCAGGTTGCCGATCCAGGCCCCGCTGAATCCCAGTGCGATCAGTACCAACGGCCCAAGACAGCAAGTCGAGGCGAGAATCGCAGCAAGCCCCCCGACGACAAGAGGGGCGCGCCCGTTTGATGGTTCAGACATGCATTTCTCCTTTCGAGCATTTGATCGATGGTTTAAGGTTAATCCCGTAGTCAAGTACGGAATCAAGCGGTATGAAAAAAAATTTGGAAAGCCTGACCATCGGCGCCTTCGCCAAGGCGGCCGGGGTCAACGTGGAAACCATCCGGTTCTATCAACGCAAGGAGCTGTTGCCCGAACCGGACAAGCCCTACGGCAGCATTCGCCGCTACGGCGAGGCGGATGTCGCACGGGTGAAATTCGTAAAATCCGCGCAACGGCTGGGCTTTAGCCTCGAAGAAGTGGCCGGGCTATTGAGGCTGGATGACGGCGCTCACTGTGATGAAGCGCGCGTGCTCGCCGAGCAGAAGCTCGAGGACGTGCGCGGCAAGCTCGCAGATCTGCGACGGATCGAGTCAGTTTTGGAGCAACTGGTTCACGACTGTTGTGCGAGCCACGGGACTGTCTCCTGTCCGCTGATCGTTTCGCTGCATAGGAACAAAGAGCCGCGCTGACCTACGATCAGCAGTTTCGTAAGGCACCCCTGTTTGTCGGCTGGAGCTTAAAAAAAAGCGGCGCTCAATGAGCACCGCTGAATGGCCAAAGGAGCACTTGCAGAGGCCACAGATGGGTAATCTGACATTTACGCTCACGCCTTATCAGGACAAACTCACGCTGAGTCTGGTCGAGCGGAGCGTGGAGCGGTCGCTCATGTACTACCTTGCAGGTGAACAGGCGGGCTGCTCTTCGACACGGCTAGCCGCCGTGGCCCCTTGTTGCTCAATCTTCACCACCAAGGCCGCCTCAGCCTTGTCGTGCATAGAAGCGGCCCGCTCAATCGAACGATCGCTCCCGCCCTCGGCCCATATGGTGGATGACAGCAGAGTCGAACCCACTATCAGTAGCAGTCTTAGGTATTTCATAACAGCCTCCTCTCGGGTTTTCTACCCACGAGTCGACTCTATCTCCGTAGTTAAGTACGGAATCAAGCAGAGGATAGAGTTGGAGTACCTGGACTATTGCGCTGAGAGGAGAGGGCAGGGCTTAAGTGCACTTTCTGATCCGTTGCTCCTCAGCCCCCAGACTCAGATCGGCAACCCCGCTGCCAGCATCTTGTCCCGCAGCTCAGCGGCGCGCGCCGGATCGAGCGCGTTGCTAAACAGCGCCTTGATCTCATTGGGTCTGGCGTCGAACTGATCTACCAGATCCTTGATGCGGTAACCGTGGCGCGTCAGGGTCGGTTCCAGATCATCCAGTTGACGCGACAGCACTGATTCCACCAGCTCCGCCGAGACCGGTTTCTCGCCAGTCAGGTAGCCGGCTTCCAATGCCATGCTGAGGTGCAGTTGGATTTGCAATGGTGTGCGCAGCTTGGTGGCGAGCAGGTCGATGGCGTCTTCACTCAGGATCGACTCGGGTTCGACCTTCCCCGCAGTGCAGGTTTCCAGCAGCCAGTGGATGTACTCGGGGACGATAGAGAATTCGGAAAAAATCGTACGCTAAGCTTCGCGAGTTCTTGTAACCAATTCATTGTTTTTTCAATGGATGAAAGAAAATGGCGAAAGCTATTTGACAAACAAATCGGGATCTTATAACTTACCTACCAAGTAGTCGGTAGATGAAATAAAGCCATGAAACTCAATTCAGATCTTTCGCAGCGTGTTGTCGTCGAGCCTTCAAGCTTACAGTGGGTCGATTCGCCAGCGACCGGGATTCAACGCCAGTTACTGGAGCGTGATGGCGACGAAGTGGCGCGTGCCACCTCGATCGTGCGATACGCGCCGGGCTCCGCTTTTGAAAATCATAAGCACGACTTGGGCGAGGAGATTCTGGTCCTGGACGGCGAATTCAGCGACGAATCCGGGACCTTCGGGCCTGGGACTTACATCAAGAATCCACCAGGTTCTTCGCATGCACCGAGCTCCGCGACGGGTTGCACGTTGTTCGTCAAGCTGCGCCATCTTGATCTAGCCGACAGCCAACGCACCGTGGTCGACACCCGTAACGGCCCCTGGTTTCCAGGCCTCGTGCCGGGTCTGTCGGTGATGCCACTTTCTGAGTTCGACACACAACATACGGCTTTGGTGCGCTGGGCCCCGGGGACACGATTCAATTCGCATCGTCACTACGGCGGTGAAGAAATCTATGTGTTGGAAGGCGTCTTTGAGGATGAGTTCGGAAGCTACCCTACCGGCACATGGATGCGCAGTCCGCATTTGAGTGCTCACCGTCCCTTCAGCAATACAGGCTGCACCATCCTGGTCAAGACAGGCCACCTGCCAGTCGCCGAATCAAATGAGGCGCTTGCATGAAGCATTTCTCCGAAATCTCGCCGACCGCCGAGCGGGTGGTCGATGCCGCTGAAGGGTTGGTACAGCAGCACGGCTACAACGGCTTCTCATACGACGACGTGGCCCAGTTGGTAGGCATCAAAAAACCAAGTATCCACCACCACTTTCCCAAGAAGGGTGAACTCGTGGCCGTGGTCGCACAGCGCTACACGCACCGGTTTCGTGAGGAGTTGCTGAGCATCGAAGGGCAGCATGCGAAAGCGCCTGACAGGCTAACTGCGTATGCGGCACTTTTCGAACGCACCTTCGCCAAGGACCGGCGCCTTTGTGTCTGCGGCATGTTGGGTGCCGAGTCGGACTCGCTGCCGGACGCCGTTGTGAGCGAGGTCGAGCGATTCTTTAAAGTCAATCTCGACTGGTTGACTCTTGTCGTTGCCGATGGTCAGCGTGCCGCGCTGATCACCTCGAATTCCACCCCAGAGGCTCTCGCAGAGGCATTCTTGTGCGCGTTGGAAGGCTCGATGATGGTGGGCCGTGGCATGCGGTCGTCACGCGGACCGGCCGAAGTTGGAAACACTTTTCTTTCCACCGTGTTGACCTGAGGTCGGCACTTTTTTTGCAACACAACCCTACCATTTAGTTGGTAGTTAAGGAGATTATTATGAGTACTGAATTTAATGGCAAGAAGTTGTTGGTCATCGGCGGCACTAGCGGGATGGGACTGCAAACTGCCCGCATGGTTCTTGAGCAAGGCGGAAGCGTCGTCATCGTCGGTCACCGTGAAGACAAGGCCGAAGAGGCCCGCAAGGCGCTGTCGTCGTTGGGCACCGTGACCGCCCTGACTGCCGATCTCTCGCGAGCCGAAGATGTGAAGCGACTCCTGCATACCATCGATGAACACCACAAGGACATCAATCTTCTGGTCAACGCGGCTGGGGTGTTCTTCCCGAAGGCGTTTCTTGAGCACACGGAAAGTGATTACGAACAATATTTGACGTTGAATAAAGCGTTCTTCTTCATCACACAAAAAGTCGTGGCCAATCTCGTGGCCAGCGAGCGTCCCGGCGCCATTGTGAACATCGGCTCGATGTGGGGCAAGCAGGCGATTGCGGCTACGCCGTCGTCCGCGTATTCGATGGCAAAAGCAGGTTTGCATTCGCTGACCCAGCACCTTGCGATGGAGCTGGCATCCAAACAAATCAGGGTCAATGCCGTTTCTCCGGCGGTTGTCGAAACGCCGATTTACGAGGGATTCATACCCAAGGCCGAGGTTCATGGCGCCTTACAGGGATTCAACAGCTTCCACCCAATCGGCAGGGTTGGGACGCCACAAGACGTCGCCGAGGTCATCCTCTTCCTGTTGTCGGACAAGGCAGCATGGGTGACGGGCGCAATCTGGGACGTTGACGGCGGCGTGATGGCCGGGCGTAACACATAATGGGGGAACGAGAAATGAACACAAACATTAAAGGAACTCCCGGCAACGGGATCAACGTCGGCGCATTGCGTGAGTTTGCAGATCAGGTCGCAGCAAAGCCCGCCGCAGGCATCGCGACGTTCGGCGTCGTGACAACCTGGGAGGGTGGCACCCGGACGCGTGCGCGAACCATGCCGCTCGTACTAGGTGACACGGCCTTGGCGCGCGGCTTTGTCATCGACGCGGACGAACCGGCAGAATTGCTCGGTACCGACACGGCCGCTAATCCACAAGAATTGATCCTGGCTGCGTTGAACGCATGCATGACTGCAACCTACGCGGCAAATGCGGCGGCAATGAACATCGAGTTGCAATCGCTGACTATCCGCACGAAGGGAAGCCTCGATCTGAGAGGTTTTCTTGGAATCGATCCTGGGATCAATCCAGGGTACGACCAGGTCGAGTATGAGGTCGAAATGGAGTCGTCGGCGGATTCGGCGGCGCTGAAAGCATTGCACGCGCAGGTGCAGCGAACATCGCCGAATTACCACAACTTCGCGAGAGCCATTGATCTCAAGGCCAAGCTGACCATTCTCCAATGATCGAGTCAGTGTTTCCCGTGGTTGGCTGACGGGAGGCCAAACCAGATGCGCTATGACGGAAGGTTCAACCTTCCGTCATCACGTTCTCTGGAATACGCAGTGTCAATTTGAGGTATAGGAAGCGGATAGAGGCGGCGTAGCGGGGTGAGGTAGCAACGATTGCCAAAGCCCGATACTTGCACGGAACGCTACGACGTAAATCCGACAGGCATAAGCAGGAAGGGCGCGCGAATTACCCTGGGAGATCTGTTTGGCCTGCCACGTGCTACCGGCACCGAGAGGTGGCGGGATGGGCGAACAGAAGTCAGCAGAGGCCGTAGTAGTTGCTCGGAACCGGAGCGATGAAGGGCTGAACCTGTCATGAGTGGATAGTCAGGTGTGCTCTCTGTTGGAGCGTAAGGCAGAAACGTCGTGAACAGCGGCGGTCGAGACCATCAGGAGGTAGGAGTCGGAAACTCCGAGGGCCGGTCTGGGCGCTTAGTTACCACAGGCGACACATCAACGGAACCAAGCTCGCTGACGCAGTCTGTCAGTAGGCAGGAACCGCCGTATACGGAACCGTATGTACGGTGGTGTGGGAGGACGGCGGGGGCGACCCCGCCTCCTACCCGATTTCTCTATCGTCCCCAAAATCGGCCCCCTGCGGCCCCCTGCGGCCCCCTGGGCGCGTTTCTGGTGCTAAGGTAGGCTTGCCCCCTGACTGACAGCTTCCGCGTTGTGTGGGCGATTCTGGAGGCTCTGACGCTGCTCCGGTTGCAGCGCTCCCGCCCCCTCTTTGGCGTTCAACCCTTACGGACTTGCAGGCGGCGGCAGTCGTCCAGGATGAGTACAGGCGGTCGGATCGCCTCGATCCATACTGTCCAACCCTTAGCGAGCCTTCAGGCGGCGCATAGGTTTGGTTCAGTTCGAGGTGGTTGGGTTGACGCCGGCGCGGCTTGCCGCGCCCTTGGTAAACGTTGCTGGCCGTAGGCCAGGCATTTTTGAGCGGGCGCAGGCCGCGACAGGCCGACGCGAAGCGGCGGGGCGAAGGGAGCGAAGCGACCGAAGGGTAGGCGCGCCCATAGGGCGCTAACGGCGGCTTGTATGTTGCTTGCAGGGCTGCGAGTTGCCCACAGGCTGAGAGGTTTTAAGAAGATTTAAAAGATTTAAAAGATTTAGGAGGAAAAAACGGCTTTTTATCTTTTGAAATCAAGGTCTTACGGATGTGGCCGGTTCCTAATAGACGGAACTCGGTTCCTAATAGACGGAACTCGGTTCCTAATAGACGGGCTATCCACAGCCTGGGAGGGAATACGCGACAAAACATGGTTTAGGGGTGCCCGCAGAATTCGGAAAAAATCGTACGCTAATGTTTTACGACACCTCCTTGAGGTTGCCGCGTTTACATCATTACCTGAACAGGTATAAAATTCCGTCATGACAAACAAAGAAAAACCGCTCGAATGGATCGCGAGCAGCCACAAGGATTTGATGGCGTTGCACGTCCGACGTGCGTCGCCGTTTCGGTTACGCGCTCTCGTTGGCGCAGATAGGCGATCAGGATGACGCAGCAAAGGTGCTCAAGGGGTTCGGTGGTGCCGGCGTGCTGGAGGTCGTCGAAGACGATGCCGGCGGCACCTATCGAGCGGTATACACGGTCAAGTTTGCGGAAGCGGTGTTCGTCCTGCACTGCTTCCAGAAGAAGAGCAAGAGCGGAATCGCCACGCCAAAGGCCGACATGGACATCATCCGCGCTCGGCTGAAGGTGGCCGAGGTATTGGCACAGGAGCTACGAAATGCAAAAACGAATCATTGAAGGCGTCGAGGTTCAGCGCAGCTCGGGCAACGTCTTTGCCGACCTTGGACTGCCTGACGCTGAAAAGCTCAAGATCAAGACCGGCCTGGTGGTCGAGATCAGGAGGGCCATGCGCGCCCTTGGGCTGACTCAACAAGCGGCGGCCAAACGCATGGGCATCCCGCAACCGAAGGTGTCGGGCATGATGCGCGGCGACTTCACCAATCTATCCGAACGCAAGCTGATGGATTGTCTGAATCGCCTCGGCTACGACATCGAAATCAAGGTACGGCCAGCAGCCGAGCCGATCGGGCATCTAACGCTCGCAACCGCTTAATCGGAGCCCTCCTGATGGCAGCCCGCATCACCGACGACGAATGGGACGAACTGACTCCCGAGAATTTCGATACCACGGCACTGCTGCGTGCAGTCGATGCCGTGGACGTGCTGCGCGGCGATTTGAATGACAGCGCAGACGGCGCACCTCCGCAACTGCGCACCGACCTGTTGAAGCTGCATCAACTGGCAATGGCCGCGTTCAACGAGGGATCACGCAGCCGAGTGGCTGAGCTATTTGATCTCGCCGTGGATCTTCAGGATCAGGTTGATCATCTGATGACCTCGCTGGAACAAGTGCAAGAAACCCTGTCCCGGTTGACGGCGCTCTACCCAGAAAGCCTGTCCTGAATGTTCTTGGAGACAACCACATCATGAGCCGCAGCCGCCGCAAAACGCCCATCGTTGGGCACACGACCTGCCGTAGCGAGCGCGAGGACAAGAAACTCTGGCATCAGCGCTGGCGAACCCACGAGCGCACCGCGCTGGCCAGCGCGTCGCCGGAAGCTCTATGCGCCCATCTGCCTCTACTGGAAAACCAGGTCAGCAACGTCTGGTCGATGGGTAAGGATGGCCGCTCCTACTGGCCCATCAAGCGCCAGGCCGCCACGGCGGATCGCATTGCCAACCACAAGGGACGCAATCCGCAAGAGCGCGCCTCCCTGAAAAAGCGTCTGCTGCGCAAGTGGATGAGCAAATGAACCTGTCCACCATCGAGGCGCTGGCTATCGCTTGGGCGCGAATCGCTGAAGAAGCAGAACTCCCAGCCGGCTACGAGGGCACGGCGACGCCAGAGGCGCATCGGGCCTGCGAGGTGATCCAGGAGCGGATTCGAGAGCACGTCGTCGCCACCAATGACATGCGGCTGTTCGGCCTGCTGCACCTGCTTGGGCAGGCGTCGCTGCGCATGGAGCAAGCGCTGTGGCCGGAAGAATATGCGCGGATGACCCGCGAGGTCGAGGAAGCTCTCCGAGAGGCCGACGACCCCAACGCCAAGTCGTACACCCACGAAGAAGTCATGCAGGCGATGCAGGAACGCATCGACCGAGCGCGAGACAAAGCCATGTTGATCGGCTGACGGAAATTTCGGCGGTTCCGGCTGATCCAAGAATCTTGGCGTGACCTTACCTCCGCTCTACCGCTGGGTGCCAGCCTCGGCGCACGCCTAACCACCCAACTCAGAAAGGAAAATAAGTTGGTAAAACGCATTCCCGTATCCGAGCTTCGTCTCGGCATGTACATCCACAAGCTCGCCGGCTCTTGGGTTCGACACCCATTCTGGCGCGGCAGCTTCCTGCTGACCGAGCCTCAGGATCTCTCTGCCATTCGAGAATGTGGCGTCGGGGAGGTCTGGGTCGACTTGGCCAAAAGCCAAGTCGACCCAGAGAGCCCAGAGAGCCCAGAGAGCCCAGAGAGCCCAGAGAGCCCAGAGAGCCCAGAGAGCCCAGAGAGCCCAGAGCCCAGAGCCCAGAGCCCAGAGCCCAGAGCCCAGAGAATTGTCGGAGGAGCAATCTCTGCCGTCTAGTCCACTAAGCAAGAAAAGTGACGGCGCAACCTCAATGGAGAGCGAAATGTGTTATGCACGGAAACTCTGTCTTGCGGCCAAGTCCCAAGTCATGGACATGTTCCAGGAAGCCCGGCTTGGCAAGGCCGTCGACCCAAGCACGACGTTGCCGCTGGTCGGAGAAATCGCTGCCTCGGTGCTGCGCCAACCTCATGCCCTCATCAGCGTCGCACGCATCAAAACGCACGACGATTACACCTACCTGCACTCGGTTGCCGTCTGCGCCCTGATGCTATCGCTGGCCCGGCATCTCGATCTAGACGAGGAGCAAACGCGCCTGGCTGGCATCGGCGGACTGATGCACGACCTAGGCAAGGCCGCGATGCCGCTGGAAGTGCTTAACAAACCAGGCAAGCTCACCGATGCCGAGTTCGCCATCATGAAGCGCCACCCTGTGGAGGGCGCAAAGATGCTGCGCGCAGGCGGGGCCGAGCCCGGGGTGGTGGACATTGCCCTGCACCATCACGAGAAGATCGACGGAACCGGCTACCCGGATCGCTTGGCCGGTGACGCCATTTCACTCCTGGCCCGCATGGGCGCAATCTGCGACGTCTATGATGCCGTGACGTCGGAGCGAGCCTACAAAAAGCCGTGGGACCCGTCCGCGGCGATGCGGCAGATGGCCAAGTGGGAGGGCCATTTCGACAAACGCATCTTCCACGCCTTCGTCAAGGCCGTGGGCATCTACCCCGTCGGCTCCTTGGTTCGCCTGTCCTCTCAGCGTCTGGCCGTTGTCGTTGAGCCGGGAATGGAATCACTGCTGACTCCCAAGGTTCGCGTGTTCTTCTCGCTACGCTCGAGAGAGCCGATCCCGATGCAGACCATCGACCTGGCGGCCACGAGTTGCAAGGACAGTATCACTGGCCCCGAAGACCCGACGCTCTGGAACTTCAAGAACCTCGACGACTTGTGGATGGAATAGCCCCCACAAAACGACGGCCCCGTGAGGGAGCCGTTGAACATCGTCGAGCGATGCCCGTCCAGGGAGGGATGGCCGAGCTCGATTCTCCAGAAGGTAGCTGGTGACACGAGTGTTGAGCCCACCCAACTAGGGTGACGGAAATTTCTGGGGTTCCGGCTTACATCCCCTACGTGCTGCCATTCACCGTTTTCCTGAAACTCAAGGACATCGGTGGAAACGTGCTGCCACCCTACGATGAGGAGTTCGTCGAGGTGGACATGGCTGATGAGCAAGCCGCGGCATACGCCAGGCTGGCTGCAACCCTGACAGCTGAACTGAGACAGGCACTGGCTCGTAGGGACACAACGCTTCTAGGCGTTGTGTTGAACGTCCTATTGGCATGGCCCGACTGTTGTTTCCGGGCCGAAACAGTGAAGCATCCTCGCTCCAAGGCCCTGTTGGCATTTGTGCCAACGATCTTTCCTGATGGAGAGCTGATGCCCAAGGAGCGAAAGCTGCTTGAGCTCTGTCGGGAGGAAAAAGCCAAGGGGCGCAGGGTTCTGGCCTACTCGGTATACACGGGAACGCGTGACACAACCTCGCGATTGAAGGCCATCCTCGAACAGGGCGGCTTGAAGGTCGCGGTGTTGCGCGCATCGGTAGACACGGCTCGCCGTGAAGACTGGATCCTCGACCAGGTGGATAAAGGCGTTGACGTGTTGATCACAAATCCCGAGCTGGTAAAGACGGGTTTGGATCTTCTGGACTTTCCAACCATCTGCTTCATGCAGACGGGCTGGAACGTCTACACGCTACAGCAGGCTGCGCGCCGGTCTTGGCGGATCGGACAAAAGCAGGCGGTACGGGTGGTGTTTCTGGGCTACGCCAAAACATCGCAGATCGCTTGCCTGGAGCTGATGGCCAAGAAGATCGCAGTAGCGCAATCCACGTCTGGTGACGTGCCTGAGTCTGGGCTCGATTCGCTGAACCAGGATGGCGATTCGGTTGAAATGGCGTTGGCCAGGCAACTGGTAGCTTGTTAAGTCATCGTTATAGCTAGCCCCCGTAAGGGGGCTTTTTTTTGATATGTCGGAAGGACTTGTAGGGTACCTTGAGGCGAACCTAAGAGTAGGCAATGCGCTAAGGTCGAGATTTGGGCTGAGCAGTTCAAGCCGTATGGCTAAGGAAAACGTGATGGTCGATCTACTAAGCAGGGTACGGATCGCCGCTAGGCGATACCGTGACGCCAATCCCGAGCGCCAAGGAGGCATTGTGCTGGTTTTTCAGGACAAGGTTTACGGCTGGAAAAACTGCTTGCGAGATGCGGGTCACGAGCAGCCTGGCGCTTATGCAGTGGACGAAGACGGTCACGTTTTCATTGCAGAAGGCGGCAATGAGTACGACGGAGCCAAATGCTGGGTCGCTGTCGGCACCTCAAACTGATCATGGAAAACGGCAAGGCTCTAGCCCTGCATCTGTAGGGCCGGGGCTGTAGGAGTGAAGCGATCTTCGCTTCATTGAATCGAGGGCTCGGTATGCAGCACAAAGGCGATTTGATAGTCAACGATCAGAGAGAAACCACCGGCCAGATTACCGGGACGACCTATGTCAAAGCTGGTGGGCTACTAATTGCCCATGGCCAGCTTGCTGGTGGGCTGATCATTGTTGGCGCTGATGGAAAATTGACCCACCCTGCCGATTGAAATTTGACCCAGGGCGGATTGCTGATTTTGTTACCAGCAACTGTGGATAAGTCTACCAGCGCAGCTGCTGTTGCCCCCACTCCTTCGCTAGCCCAGTTCAGTTGTTTAAGACCTGCCACACGCAGCCATGTAGCAGGCCGTCGTCGCCATGAAATCAGAACGGCTCATCGTCCTCCGGTTCCTGGCTGCCCTTACGCTTTCGCTCCCGTGATTTGATCTTGGCCTGGGCCGCCAAGCTACTGACTGCCACATCGCCACCAACTGCGCCCGCAGAGCCCCGGTGCGGTTGGATTTACCTTACAACATTGTAATGAAGTTTTTCGAAACGGGCTCGGTAGGAGCGTGTCATAATTCAGTGCCTGCTAACAGGCTGATGAGCCGTATCGGTCAGTAGGCACCGACGACATACAACTATCGAACCCTGGAGAACGCAATGACAAACTCAATGTTCGCTTCCTGTATCCAAGCTTGTTCGAACTGTGCCCTTGTGTGCGAAACGTGCGCCTCTGCTTGCCTGCGTGAGGATGACGTAAAAATGATGGCACGCTGCATCGAGCTTGACCGCGACTGCGCGGACATTTGTAGGTTGGCCGCCATACTGATGAGTCGCGAAAGTGATTACGCTAAAGAATTTTGTGCCCTTTGCGCCAAGATCTGCCGTGCATGCGGAGAGGAATGCGCGAAACATCAAGTGGATCACTGCCAAGAGTGTGCCAAAGCGTGCATGAAGTGCGCTGAAGAATGCGAGCGCATGGCTGCGTAACATTCGCGACTTGCTGCTCTGGCAAAGCTCGTCATCTCGTTGCCAGAGCAGCTTCGCCGGAATGACCTTATATCCCAGCATGTGCAGTTGAAGCTAAGCCAGCTGACTTGCTAGCAGAAAAGGCCTAGATATCCGCTGGCCGAGCTCACCCAAACCGTAAGCGTTCATTCCACGACGTACTGGACTTACTTTACGTCCCGAAGGGGCCTTAGCAATTCCGGTGAGACCTTGTACTGTTTCGTGCCGTTCTCGGCCAGGACGATCACGCTCTTGCGGTTGATCTTGGTGACGATCCCCATAGTCAAGCCAGTTCGGCTTTCGAAGGTCACCTTCAGCCCCACGTGCAGCCGACTCAGCGCCTGCAGGTTTTCTTGATCTTGCAGTTCATCAATGCGCCGGCAGATCATTCGGTTCAGCTCCAATAGCTGATCGATGCTCATGTCTTCAATGCGCATGGAGGGTGCCCTTTGGCTGTGCGGTCTGTCGATCAGAATGGCGCGGATCGATCAGCGAGCGTAACGGATTATCGGCGAACCGGGTCTTCCAGAGCCGAGGCGTCAGGTCAGCGACCTTGCTGGCCGGGTGCTGACTGATGCGCTGCAGCACGTCCACCAGATAGGTGTACGGGTTGATGTCGTGCAGTTTGCACGTAGTGATCAGGCTCTGGATGATGCCCACGTGTTCCGCGCCGAGTTCAGTCCAGCAGAACAGCCAGTTCTTGCGTCCCATGGGAATGGGGCGCAGGGCCCGTTCCAGGTGGTTGGTGTCTGGCTGGACGTCTGGGTCTTCCAGGAAGACGGTCAGGCTGGCTTCACGGCTGAGCACGTAGTTCAGTGCTTTGGTCAATAAATCACTGGGCAGCAGACCGCCCTGTGCCAGTTGATCCCGGCACCATTGGAAGAAGTCGCTGACCACCGGCTTTGAGTGGAGCAGCCGGTACTGGCGTTTCTTTTCGCCGGTCAGTTGCTGGACGCGGATCTCTTCTTCGTTGGTGTATAGCTTGGCAATCTGCTGAAGGGCTTCGGTGGCAGTTATCGGGTGGTCCTTCTGCGCCTCAATGAAGTAACGACGACTGTGCACCCAGCACTGCGCGTGGATGATGTTCTGCTGTGCGGCGGCATAGCGGGCATAAGCAGCATAGCCGTCACTGATCAGAGTTCCGCTGAACTGTTCGTTCAGTACCTGCTCGATATGGGCTCGGCCTCGACTGTTCGAGTAAGTGAACACCACTTCATCGGCATCGCCGTATAACGGCCAGAACCAGCCGGATTTCATCTTGCCTTTTTGTGGGCCTGCCCGACCCTGGTGGCCAGCTTTAATCGGCGTCTCATCCATCGCCAACACCCGGCTGCGCAGAACATTGTCGGTCTGGGCATCCACGATCGGCCGCAGCAGATCAATAGATGGGGTTTGGGGAGCAATGGAACCAAAAACCAACGTAAGCCCGACTAGCTCCGTTCAGAGCCCTCTTCCCAGGCATCCGACTCGATAAAACCATTGCGCAACTTGACCACCCATTGGCGCCGTTATTGACCAGCCGGCTGCATTCTTGACCAGTTATTTGCATTCGGAGTGACCAGGAGGGGGGCAATAGAGAAAACGGAAAAAATCGTACGCTAAGGCCAAGCGTGTTTTGCTAATGAACTGTGCTAGCAGACAAAACCAGCGGCTAGCACAACATCGATTACTTGCATTGCGACACCCAGTACGAATTGCACGGTACTCCAGTCGTTTTGGGCAGCTATAAAATCGAATTTCGTTATCGAAGTTCGATTATTATGGATTAATCTGTGGAAAATCAGGTAGGCCAACGCATGACTAATACCTCCACCGATGACCGCAGCCCATGGTCGGTTTTTCTTATTTTTCTACGACTTGGATTGACCTCCTTCGGCGGCCCCATCGTGCACTTAGGCTATTTCCGTGACGAGTTCGTCACACGACGGCGCTGGTTGTCTGAACGCAGCTATGCTGATTTAGTGGCGCTGTGCCAATTTCTTCCAGGCCCAGCAAGCAGCCAGGTCGGCATAGCGTTGGGGCTATCACGGGCTGGATATAGCGGGGCGCTGGCTGCTTGGACAGGCTTTACGCTGCCTTCGGCCGTAGCTTTAATCCTGTTCGCGCTGGGCATTTCCAACTATGGGGATTCCGTTTCGCCGGGCGCGTTGCATGGCCTAAAAGTGGTGGCCGTTGCCGTAGTCGCCCAAGCGGTATGGGGCATGGCGCGCAACCTGTGTACGGATGGGCTGAGAGTCACAATAATGGCGATTGCCGCCTGTGCTGTCCTGCTCGTACCGTCCGCGTGGGGGCAGGTTGGTGTGATTGCTGCCGCAGGCATCATAGGCCGACTATTGTTCAAGCCAGCACATACTGTTGAGCACGACCCACTACCTATCACGGTCAGTCACCGGGCCGGCGCACTTTGGCTATCGTTATTTTTTGCCCTGCTGATTGGCCTACCGATCTTGGCAAAATTGCTGCCAAGTCCAACGATGGTGGTAGTGGACGCCTTCTATCGTGTGGGGTCACTAGTGTTCGGTGGTGGCCACGTTGTGTTGCCGCTGCTGCAAGCCGAAGTGGTGTCCTCCGGCTGGGTCAGTAATGAATCCTTCCTCGCGGGGTACGGGGCGGCTCAAGCGGTGCCCGGCCCATTGTTCACATTCGCCGCGTTCCTTGGTGCTTCGATGAGCACCGCTCCCTCTGGCTGGGTCGGCGGTATTGTGTGCCTACTGGCTATCTTCGCACCCTCTTTTCTGCTGGTTGTGGGAGCCATGCCATTTTGGGAGCGTCTGCGTCGCAATACAGGCATGCAAGCCGCGCTGGCTGGGGTCAATGCGGCGGTGGTTGGCCTGCTGCTGGCCGCGTTCTATCACCCTGTATGGACTAGCGCCATATTTCAGCCGCAAGACTTTGTCTTGGCCCTGGTCGCCCTTGTCGCACTGATGTTCTGGAAGCTCCCGCCGTGGCTAGTTGTCGTCGGCAGCGGTGCAGCGGGTTGGCTGTTGAGTATCGCGCTGTGAGGCACGAAAAATGACAGATAAAGACCTGTACGGCGGGTTGATCCGCCTGCACATACTTCACCATGCAGCCGAGAAGCCCGTCTTCGGACTGGGAATCATCGAAGAACTGCAACGACACGGCTACGAGCTGAGCGCCGGGACGGTATACCCAATGCTGCACGGGCTGGAAAAGAAGGGCTATTTGACCTCACGCCACGAACGCACCGGGCGACGTGAACGGCGTGTCTATGAGATCACTGAGCAAGGCCAAGTTGCGCTGGTCGAGGCACGTGCAAAGGTTAAGGAACTGTTCGGCGAGTTGATCGAAGGTTGCTGAGTTTACGGCTTCAACTCGGCGTCAGGCGGTTCACTGGCACCGCGTCAGACTAGGGCCGCTTTCTGCATTTTCTGACGCCAAGGCGTCAATCTCTATGGCCTCAACCTGACAGGCCGAATGCTTAGCGTACGATTTTTTCCGATTTCTCTATCGACCCCAGGAGGATCTGAATTGATCTCTCCACCATGTGTACACTGCCTGACAGCGGAGTTCGTCGCGGTTTAATCTAGAAAGACTTGCCCTAGGGAGATCAGCACGGCTGGAAGAACTGACCCAAACGAGGCAGCAGGTCGCATTTGACGATATCTTCACTGTATACTTTATCGCTCAGCCATACCTCTTGAGCTACAGGAACACCAGCATGACTGTACTCCAAACGATCTACTGGCAGCCTACGCCGCCTTAGCGCTACGCCCCCTCGCAACATCTCGCTTCCGCTAGTTTCGCTCGCGGTCGCGTACTGCTGTATGCCCGGTTTTTACACCCAAGGCACACAGCCAAATAATCCTCACAACTTGAATTCGTATCGACGCGCTCGCCATCTGCCTGGTGTGCGTGTGGTGCATTGCCTTGGATATTCTGATGCTGCAATCGCTCAAACAAACGTGGTTTTCCAACGTCCGTGGAGACGTGCTCGCGGGGATCGTGGTCGCGCTCGCGCTGATCCCGGAGGCCATTGCTTTCTCTATCATTGCCGGCGTCGACCCCAAGGTCGGTCTCTACGCCTCCTTCTGTATCTGTGCTGTCATCGCCTTCGTCGGCGGTCGACCCGGCATGATCTCGGCAGCTACCGGTGCGATGGCACTGCTGATGGTCACCCTGGTAAAAGATCACGGGCTTCAGTATTTGCTGGCAGCCACCTTGCTCTGCGGGGCGCTTCAAATCCTCGCTGGATACCTGAAACTGGGCTCTCTGATGCGCTTTGTTTCGCGCTCGGTAGTCACAGGCTTTGTGAATGCATTGGCGATTCTGATTTTCATGGCGCAGTTACCTGAATTGACCAACGTGACCTGGCACGTTTACGCCATGACCGTAGTGGGCCTCGGAATAATCTATCTGTTTCCGTATGTACCGAAGATCGGCAAGCTGATTCCCTCGCCGCTGGTGTGCATCCTGGCCCTGACGGCCATTGCTATTTACCTCGGTCTGGATATCCGCACTGTGGGTGACATGGGCGAACTGCCGGACACGCTGCCGATTTTCCTGTGGCCTGAAGTCCCGCTGAACGTTGAAACTCTGCGCATCATCTTCCCGTACTCAGCCGCCTTGGCCGTAGTAGGTCTGCTTGAGTCCATGATGACCGCGACCATCGTCGACGATTTGACCGATACCACCAGCAACAAAAACCGTGAATGCAAGGGTCAAGGCATTGCCAACATCGCTGCCGGGATGCTCGGCGGTATGGCAGGCTGCGCCATGATCGGCCAGTCGATCATCAACGTGAAATCCGGTGGACGTACCCGTCTCTCCACATTGTGCGCGGGCATTTTCTTGCTGCTGATGGTCGTTTTCCTCGGCGAATGGCTCTCCAAGATCCCGATGGCTGCATTGGTTGCTGTGATGATCATGGTATCCATCGGCACCTTTAGCTGGGATTCCTTGCGCAATCTGAAAGAGCACCCACTGTCGACCAACCTCGTCATGGTCGCGACCGTTGTGGTGGTCGTGGCAACGCATAATCTGGCTTACGGCGTGTTGGTCGGCGTACTGCTGGCTTCGTTGTTCTTTGCGAACAAGGTCGGACATTACCTCGATATCAAGAGCAGTCTTGAAGAGACGGAGTCGCATCGGACTTACCGCGTGGTAGGCCAGGTGTTCTTCAGCTCGGCAGACAAGTTCACCGAAGTTTTTGACTTCAAGGAAGCGCTCAACAAGGTCACCATCGATCTGACACAGGCGCATTTCTGGGATATCACCGCCGTCGCCGCGCTGGATAAAGTGGTAATCAAGTTCCGTCGCGAGGGCGCCGAGGTTGAAGTGCTGGGTCTAAATGAGGCCAGCGCCACAATCGTTGACCGCTTTGGCGTGCATGACAAACCTGGCGCCATCGACAAGCTCATGAGCCACTAAGGAGATCGACAATGACCCACGTAATGGCA
This sequence comes from Pseudomonas sp. AP42, assembly GCF_001728935.1. NCBI lineage: Bacteria > Pseudomonadati > Pseudomonadota > Gammaproteobacteria > Pseudomonadales > Pseudomonadaceae > Pseudomonas > Pseudomonas sp. AP42. The sequence continues at coordinate 19,534 of NZ_LYSO01000005.1, read as the reverse complement.
TGTATTGATAACTCACAATCCTCATTGGCGGTCTGCGACTACGCAGCATGGGCGTCGCAGCGACTCAACGCGCCTCTTACCTTGCTTCACGTATTGGATGAAGAGAAATACCCAGCAGCAGCTGACCTAAGTGGAAATATTGGTCTCGGCAGTCGAGAGCATCTGCTGGAGGAGCTGGCTACATTGGATGCCCAATGCGCCAGACTCGCTCTGGAACAGGGCCAACACATGCTGGAAAAGGCCAGGGAGCGAACGGTCATTTCCGGCGCTGCGTTTCCTGAGCTGAAGCAGCGCCACGGACACTTGGTAGAAAGTCTGAGCGACCTTCAGGAGGATATTCGACTGTTGGTGATAGGAAGAGTGGGTGAAGACAACTCACGCAACGCGCACAGCCTTGGCAGCCAGATAGAAGCTGTAGTGCGAACAATTCACCGGCCTATCCTGATCACAGCCAACAGCTATAAAAAGCCCGAAAAGGTGATGCTCGCATTTGACGGCAGCTCCACAGCCTACAAAACCATCCAAATGTTTGCCGCCAGTTCGCTTTGCAAAGACTTGCCCATTCATCTTGTTACGGTCGGTGCAGATTCGGTGAGCAATCACGAGGCACTGGGAAAAGCACAAAGCATGCTTCTCTCGGCTGGCTTCCTAGTCCAAGCTGAAATCAGACAAGGTGAGGTGGAGTCGGCTCTGCACGATTATCAGACAGAGCACGGCATTGATCTGCTGGTCATGGGTGCCTATGGGCATTCACGCATCAGGCAGTTTTTGGTAGGAAGCACGACTACGACGATGCTTCGAACAGCCACCATGCCTGTATTGCTGCTGCGCTGAGATAACTCTCTAAGCCACAGTGTTTCTACTTATTGAGAAATGCTGTGGTCAATCCCATCTAAGCTATCTGACAACATAGCCCACTGAGTTCGACCTGCGCACCTAAATATCGTCGTCTGGATTACGCAGTGGCCGTAGCTCACCTCGGGCGACCTCTTCTGGTACCGCGAAGGAGTACCGTCCCAACATATTGATGTGCTCGAAGATCAGCGGCGACAAACGAGCCAGGTCTTCGTCCTGTACCGGGTAGCCGTGCTGCTTTAACCGCTCCACGGCAGCCGTCATGTAGAGGGTATTCCATAGCACAATGATATTTACCACCAGGCCCAGGGCACCGAGTTGATCCTCCTGGCCTTCTCGGTAGCGCTGGCGAAGCTCGCCTCGTTTGCCATGGAACACGGCGCGAGCCAGGCTGTGTCGGCCTTCGCCGCGATTCAGTTGGGTCAGGGTGGCGCGGCGCTTGGACTCATCATCAATGTAGGTCAACGTATGCAGGGTTTTCTCGATCCGTCCGAACTCTGCCAACGCCTGGGCCAGACGGGTCGGACGATCTCCCGTTTGTAGGGTGCGCATGATGCCTGTCGCCGGCACTCGGCCAAGTTTGAGTGAGCCAGCCAAACGCAACAGGTCATCCCAGTGCTCGGCGATCAGGTCGAGCTTGACTGACTGGCGAGCAAGTCCGTTGAGCTTGCCGTAATCCGCGTCCGGGCGGGTGCGCCAGAAGCGGGTACCGCCGACATCAGCCAGGCGCGGGCAGAAGTGATAACCGAGCAGACGGAATAACCCGAACACCACATCGCTGTAAGCACCGGTATCGGTCATGATTTGTGTGGGCTGCAATTCGGTCTGTTGTTCCAGCACAACCGCGAGCAATACTAGGCTGTCGCGCAGGGTGCCGGGCACCGTAATGGCGTTAAGACCGGAAAACTGGTCGGAGATCAGGTTGTACCAGGTGACGCCCCGGCCGGTACCGAAATACTTCGGGTTAGGGCCGGCATGTACGGTACGCACAGGTACGACAAAACGCATGCCATCGGCGGAGGCCACCTCGCCGCCGCCCCAGACCTGAGCCAGCTCCAGTTGACTCTGCGCAGCCACCAAAATGGCATTGGCTGCCGACAGGGTATCGTCACGGAGATAGTTCTGGCTCACCCAGGACATTCGGTCACGGCGCAGCGCTTGGTTGTCGTTGCGAGTCAAGGGCTCCAGGCCGGTGTTACAGGCTCCTCCCAAGAGCACTGCGCACAAACTCGTCACCAAGTTGTCGGCCCGCGCATTGCGTTCGGACACATGGGTGAAGGCTTCAGTGAAGCCGGTACGAGCGGCGATTTCTAACAGGATTTCCGGCAAATCGACACGCGGCATCAAGTCGGCCACGGCTGCACGCAGTTGCAGCAACGAGTTGGGCTCTTCCAGCTTCTCCAGCGCTCCGAGGGACAGCTCGGTTTTGCCCTCTGTATTCTCACTCAACTGGATCGCAGGATTGTCGGGCAGGCGAGCGGCGACTGCGTACCAAGTCGCATCCAGCTCGGCAGACAAGGCGTCCAAGGTGGTTTTGGCGTTCACAGTCAGGCCCAGTGAGCGACAGATGATCGGTCGCGCCGACAGCCATTCTGCACCATCGAGCAGACCGATACGCGGGTCGGCATAGCGCCAACTGGGTGCAACAAAGACATCGCGGCGGCGTAGGGCCGTGCGTAGTGCATCAAGCGTGCAGAAGACATAGGCGCCCATGTCGAGGGAGCCATCTTCGCGAGTGATGTGGTTCTGCCAAGCCTTGGCCACGATCTCCTGCGGCACGTCATCCTCCGGCTTCCTGCGAGGCAAGTTCAGTTGCAACCAGTCCAAACTAGCCGCCACACCCTTACCCGCCGGGCTGAAGCCGAAGCGAATATGTTTCAATAAGTCAGGAAGGAAACGGCGCACGCTGCGGTAGCGCTCCTCCAGAGCGAGGTAAAACACATCGTTGGCCGGACGGATCAACGCATTGACCTCTTCCAGGGCTTTCTCCAGCGTGACACGTGGCAGGTCGTTGAACAGCCGGGCACGGACATTGTCATCGCTGATCGAGCTATCCAGCACGACCTTGCACGCAGCGGCGAGCATTGCCGCCGAGCGATCCAGGTCTTTTAGACTACGCAACCGAGCCTTCTTGTCAGCCTTCTCTGCGTTGTTGAAGATATCACGCAGTAGCGCTTCCAGAACTTCCAGAGCATCGTCGTGCGCACTGGCTTCCAAGGAAACCGCGAATGCCACCAACGTCGCCAACCGGCGCGACGCCGGCAGTCGATTGATGGCCGTGACCTTCGCGGTGTTGGCAAAGCGAGCCAGGGCGGCAATGCGGCTGGGAGGGATATGCGCAGCTGCCGGTAAGGCGATACCCAACCCGCGTACATCATCCAGCCGACGCAGCGCCCGAACCAGTGCAGGGCCACTGACCATCACCGGGCCGGAGCGTAGTTGATCCAGTCGGGAACTACGGTTGCCTTCGGCCACCAGAAGCAAGTCTTGTAGGTGCTGTCTTTGCTCCTCGGTCACGCTGCGGCCCAAGGTGTACCAGAGGCGTTCTTCAACCCGGCTACGCAGTTGGGCAATGAAGCGCTCTAACTGGGAAATTCCGGGCAATAGGACTTTCTGTGTGAGCAGCCATGAGGTAGCTCGTTCGAACAGCACGCCAGGACGATCAGTACCAGTCCAGCAAAGGGCATACAGCCATCGGCTCAAACGAAAGCCGATGCCTGGGTCAGTAAAGTGGCGATAGCCATAGCGCTCTTGAATATCGGCCGCATGTATCCAGCGACGATGATCGCTATAACGTACAAGACAGTCAGGGTCGGCGATTGCCAATTGCCGACAAAGCACAAGCAGGACTTCCACCGGCACAGCCGTGGGTTTGTCCGGCAAAACACCGACGAAGCGAACGGTAGTCAGCAGAACGGCATAGCCCAAGCGGTTATGGTTGCCCCGTAGTACCTGGACGGCTTCACGGTCTTCATCGCTCAGGTGGAAGTAGCGCTCCAGTTCATCACGGCTGGGCGCATCGATGTAGCGACCAAAGCCGTCGCGTTGCTCCTGAGTCAGAAAACCAACCGGCATCGATCACAGTACCTCGGCGCAGAACACGGCGGGGGTGACAATCCGCGTGCGTTCGATATGTCCGCGCTGCAAGAGGCCTGCGCGTCGATCACCGGTTACTAGGTAGTCCGCATTGCCCGCCAAAGCCATGGCCAGCAGAAAAGAGTCATCCGGATCATCGGCTTCAACCTCAATGGTCAACCGCTCCAATACCACGGCGCGTTGCAGGTTATTGATCATGGCCCCCACTTTGGCAGGCTGAAGGATGGCCTGAAGCTTGGGGTAACGACTGGCGCGACGAATTTCGTCGAGCTGTGCCCGTGAAGTCACCACCTCGAAGCGAGCTGAACGCCAGGCCCGATAGATCGCATCAGGAGACCCATGCGGTGAGATCAGCGCACTGAACAGAATGTTGGTATCCAATACAACCCGCATCAGCGCTTACGCGCCCAGTCGAGCGCTTCTTCAACCGCTTCGGTCAGTTCGGCCTCACTCAGATGGGCATTGGAAACCTTGGCCTGTTCGGCGCTCAGCTCCAGGATGTGTGCCCGCACCGCTTCTTCGATGAAGCGCGACAGGTCGCCCTTACGGCCACCGCCTTGGCTGGCCAGAAACATGCGAAGCGATTGGTCGGTGTCGGTGGAGACGGCGACGTTCCAGCGAGTGGTATTCATGACTTTTTCCAATGTTAGGTGTTTATGTGTTTATACACTCGATCCTCACTGCGCCGCAACGGTTCGATAAAACCCTCGTTTTATAGAACTTTAACGGAAGACCTGCCCAGCTCCGAGTTAGCCCATATTATGGTTTTAAATACTGGTATCGTTAATCAAGGTTCTATTTTCAATTTCTCTGTTGAGTAAACGGTACTTTTGATGAAAATTGGCTATGCGCGGGTGAGTACTCGGGATCAGAACGCCGACCTCCAGATCGATGCTCTGACAAAGGCAGGGTGCGAGCGGATCTATCAAGACGTTGCCAGCGGCTCAAAAAGCGCACGTCCGGAACTGGACAAATTATTGGTTCATGTACGGGCCGGTGATGCTGTGGTGATTTGGAAGCTGGATCGTCTAGGGCGCTCGCTCAAGCACCTGGTCGAACTGGTCGGTGAATTGGCCGCTCGTAACGTTGGCCTGCAAAGTCTGAATGACCCCATCGATACCACCCACGCGCAAGGCCGCTTTGTGTTCAACCTGTTCGCTTCATTGGCAGAGTTCGAACGTGAGTTGATTCGTGAGCGCACACAGGCAGGCTTGTCCGCTGCACGGTCACGTGGTCGAGTCGGTGGCCGCCCGAAGGGGCTGCCCGCTCAGGCGGAAGCGACCGCTATGGCCGCAGAAACGCTGTACCGAGAGGGTCGGTTAAGTGTGAGCGCCATTGGCAAGAAACTGCACATTTCCAAAAGCACGCTTTACCGCTACCTCCGGCATCGCGGCATAACGATCGGCGTACCCGCAAAAATCACCCAGCATCTCAACATCACGGTCCCACCGGCAGTGGACAATGCCGAACGGATCGCGACGGTCATATTGCGCCTGGCCGTCGAGAACAACAGCAAGTTCGTGCGTGGTAAAAAACGGGCACTGGAGAATATCGAGCGTTACTGCCTGGAACCTTACGGCATGAAGCTGCTTGAGTCGGGCAACTACGCGCTGAGCATTCCCTATCGCAACGATGAGGCACTGGATAAGACGGTACATGATCTGCTGACCGAGATCAGCCAAGAGGCCGAGATGCGTAATTGCTTTATCGAGGCAGATGCTTGGGAAGAGGGCTCTGAGCGGAGGTGGTAGGGCTTATGTTGGTTTTTGGTTCCATTGCTCCCCAAACCCCAACATCAATGGTACGGACAGTCCAATAAACCTTCGTTTGATAGACGCCTCTGGCGAGGTGTGCTGGGTGCACTCCTGGAAGGATTGAGCTACAATGTAGCTCATCAATCTGGAGGATCAAACCATGTCCGCAAATGCTGTAGTCCGTGCCCGTATCGACGAGCACATCAAGGAAGAGGCGACCGTCGTGCTGGCAGCGATGGGACTCACCGTGTCTGACGCCTTCCGCATCATGTTGACCCGAGTCGCCCGCGAGAAAGCCTTGCCGTTCGAGCCGCTGATTCCGAACGCCACCACCATCGAGGCGATGAAGGAAGCGCGCCGTGGCGGCTTGAAGTCGTTCGCTTCCGTCGAGGATCTGATGGCGGATCTGAATGCGGACGATTGAACAGACCAGCCGGTTCAAACGCGATTATAAACGCGAAGCCAAAGGCCCGCATCGTCAGACGCTGGCGAGCGATTTCATTGCCGTCGTCACAGCCCTGGCGAATAACCAGCCTCTGGCCGAGAAGCACCGTGACCACGCCCTCACCGGCGACTGGAAAGACCACCGGGACTGTCACATCAAGCCCGACCTGGTGTTGATTTACCGCAAGCCGGATGACGCCGTGCTGCAACTCGTGCGTCTCGGATCGCATAGCGAGCTTGGCCTGTAACGCCGGGGTCTGCCCAGGACAAGGAAAGAAGCTACATGACAATCAGCATCACCGACGACGATTGGAACGAACTGACTCCCGAGAGTTTCGATACCACCGCACTGCTGCGGGCAGTCGATGCCGTGGACGAGCTGCGCGGCGATTGAGTGACAACGCAGACGGCGGGCCTCCGCAACTGCGCACCGACCTGTTGAAGCTGCATCAACTGGCGATGAGGTGATCCAGGTGCGGATTCGAGAGCACGTCATCGCCACCAATGACATGCGTCTGTTCGGTCTGCACCTACTGGGGCAGGCGTCGCTGCGCATGGAGCAAGCGCTGTGGCCAGAAGAATATGAGCGGATGACCCGCGAGGTCGAAGAAGCTCTCCGTGAGGCCGACGACCCCAACGCCAAGTCGTACACCCACGAGAAGTCATGCAGGCGATGCAGGAACGAATCGACCAAGCACGAGACAAGCCATGTTGATCGGCCCTGCCCCAACTCCCTCGAACTCGGATGAGTCGGACCTAGCAACGTGGTGACACCGATCATCTAGGGCCGGAGCAGAGCCTGTGTCAGCCCGCGAGGCGGTGCGTCACTTCGCTGAGCTGGGCCGACAGCGTATGCAGGTTCTGGCTGGCTGCCTCGGTACGCTCGACATTGTCCTGGTTGGTGGTGGCGATGGCGGTAATTTCGGTCAGATTGCGCGAGATATCTTCCGCCACGGACGTCTGCTCTTCGGCAGCGGTAGCGATCTGACGGTTCATGTCGCGGATCGCTTCGACTTCTTGGGTGATGCGCTGAAGCATGCTGCCCGCTTCCGTAACCTGTTCGACACCTTCGTTGCTGCGGGTTTGTCCATTTTCAATCGCACGCACCGCATCCACCGCGCCGGTCTGCACCGTGTCGATAATCTGATGAATTTCAGCGGTGGAGTCGGCGGTGCGCCTGGCCAGCGTGCGCACCTCGTCGGCAACGACGGCAAACCCGCGTCCGGCATCGCCCGCGCGGGCGGCTTCGATGGCTGCGTTTAGCGCCAGCAGATTGGTCTGGTCGGCGATGCCGCGAATAACTTCCAGCACCTTGCCAATGCGACCGCTATCGGTCTCCAGACGGCGTATTACCTCGGCGGTGTTGCTGATCTCGCCGCGCATGTGGGTAATGGTCTGGATAGTCGAACGCATCATGGTCTCACCCTGCTGCGCCGAATGATCGGCCGCATCCGCTGCACGCGCGGCTTCGGCGGCGTGACGGGCGACTTCCTGCGCCGTAGCGGACATTTCATGCATGGCGGTAGCGACCTGATCGGTGCGCGAGAACTGCTCGCGAGTGCCTTGGCCCATCAGTGCGGCGATGGCGCTCAATTCACCACTGGCGCTGTCCAGGTCCGAGGTGTTGCGTTGCAGGAGGGTGAACGTATCGGCAAGGAAGTCACGCAGGATATTCGCGGCAACTGCCAGACGTCCCAATTCGTCAGCACGGGACGCATCGACGCGCTGTGCAAAGTCGCCCTGGCTGAGCTTGGCGATGTGGTCGATCAGGTGACGGATGGGGGCGATCAGATTGCGGTTTACCAACCATAGGCTGAGCAAGGCGATGAAAACGCCAGCGGCTAGCATTACCAACGAGCCGACGACTATTTTACGATCTGCGGCTTCGCTGATGGTTTCCGAACGATGCAGCGCCGAATCGCGCTGCTGGATGACCAAACCACTGAGCTGTTCGCTGGTGGCACGGTCGATGCCTTGAACCGCCTCGTCGCCGGCGAATGGATCGTTTCCGCCGGCGATGTAGGCCGCACGGCCCGCGCGGTAGGCGGCGCCGAGGCGCCGGTGCTCCTCGTGCAGGTCGCGGAGCTGCTTTGACAGGGCAGGGTTGTGCTCGCTTCGCTCAACGAGTCTGCCCAGGATGTCCTGGACCTTTCGTTCCTGGTTCTCGAAGCTTTGCCAGTACTTGCTCAAGGCTTCAGGTGATTTGCCACGCAGCAAGACGTTCTTCCACTCCTGCACCTGCACTTTGAATTCCACGTTGGCTTCGTCGATCAGGCGCGACGTTTCGATCGGACCCTTGAGTAGTTGTTGATACTTGGAAATGTCATCCGACAAGAAGGAAAAACTGGCGAAGGCGATCAGCAATATCACCAACAGGCTGCCGCCGATCAGTGTGAGCAGCTGAGCGCGCAGGGATTTTTTCAAGAGCATCTGGGCGGTCTCGTATCGAAAGGGGGGCGCTTGAGTCATACGCAAGATTGAGCGAGCGGTCAGCCAAATGACCGTTCGTTCGCCCCCTTATGTCGGCGTACCGCTGCGATACTTGAACGCTTTCAGACCAGACGCAGATGGTTGTCCCAGAGCCCTGCCGGCAATTGCAGCGCGGTGCTGACGAAGCCCCCGCTGGCGGGGTCGACCGTTAGGACAAGATGTCCGATCCGCGCTCATCGAAGCCTCCGCGCCTGGCCGGGGCACTTCTACCCGTGTGTTCGCGCAGTTGCGACAGCCAACCCGCAGGGAGTTTTTGCGGTTCATCCGCGTGGCTTGAGGAGACCAAGTTTCCGTCGCGGTCAAATAAGCTCATGCGCTTGAAAACCGGGTCCTCGGCGAGCATTCGCGCGGCTCGTCTCTGGTTTGGCCTTAAGCTACCGGCGCCCCTATCTGCCTGGTCTGCACTCTTTACTATACCGAACGACGAATGTCAGATCGAGCGCTCGGCGATCGGGAATATTTTTCGCCAAGCAAGGGCTACGCATGTCGCGAGATTCCAGCGCCTACGACTGGTGTTTAGAGTCGGCCAATACTCCTGTCCGGCCGGTCAGCCATGCGTCCTTGAGTCGTCGTGAATCCTGGCGGGATCGGACCTGGGCCCACAACCGTTCCCACCGAACATTTTCCCCGCCGGCGAGCGGCTTTCTCGCGCAACAAATTGTTCGGAGCTCAAGGTCCTTCTCTACGTTTCGGCTGCATTGGCAGTGCGTTCGGCCCTCACCCGCCGATCGGCTCACAACAAGGACGCGATGGGCGCGACCATGAATCCGAAAGGAGAACACCATGGCCATCATCGGCATCTTTACCACCTCTAAAGACGGGGCTAGTTGCAGTTAATGTGAGTAGGGAACGATGGAATGCAAGCCGGCGCGGCTGAATGCAAGCTCGCTCGCAAATAATCTGAGCCAGACGGCTCCGTCAGTCGCAGTTAATCTGAGCCGGAAATTGCGCTGATTGCGAGCACGGCCGTTTTCGATTGCAAGCCGGTACATCTAAGTGCGGGGCATTGACTGGGTGGCGGCCACTGGCCACTAGCTCATGCACAACATAGGGTTGGATCCAACTTCTTCAAGGGCGGTCACGGAAATTATTTTGTCCGGCGGGCGCAGCGATAAATTGGCGATGGGGTGGTCCGCTGCACGCGGAGACAACGGGATGAGCCAGCCCATGGCTGGCAAGGCTGGGGGGGGTACAGCACGACGATTGGCTTGACGGGCTGGGCCAATCTGATGCAGCGTGTCAAAGGGCCAGTATGCTTGGCATGTGGCTCGACCTCAATTAAGCACGAAGGGAGCACAAGGACGTGGCGGACAGTGTTGAGATTGACTTTATCGGCGTCGAAACCTCGAAAAGCGGCGATGCCATTACGGTGCGTTACACCATCAATGGCACCACCCAAATACACGTGGTGGACGGGGGCTATATCGACACTGGCCCCCAGATTATCGAACACCTTCAACAGCATTATGGAACAACGCGGATCGACCATGTCGTGCTAACCCACCCCGATCGTGACCACGCCAATGGCCTGAGAGCGGTGCTTGAAAATTGCAGTGTGGGAGCACTATGGCTCAATCGACCCTGGCAGTACGCCGCAGAGCTGCTGCCCCGTTTCGCGACTTATACCTCTGCCGACGCACTGGAGCGAAAGTTGAGGTCGGTGTATTCCGCCAGCGCAACGCTCGAAGCGATTGCCCTAGCGCGAAATATCCCGATCTACAGCCCACTACAGGGCCAGCGTATCGGTGCCTTCCACGTGCTGGCGCCTTCTCGCCGCCGATATTTGGACTTGATCGTGGAGTCCGAAAAAACGCCGGAAGCCGAGGAGGCCTCGGTGATCGGCGAGTCTTTCGAGGGCATTGCCAAAGCGTTTCGAGCATTGACAAACCTGGTGAAATCGGTTTGGGGCAATGAGTACTTTCCAGCTGCCGGTACGAGCAGTGAAAATGAAATGAGCGTCGTTCAATACGCAAAAATCAATGAATCGAAAATCCTGTTGACCGGCGACACCGGCCGCGAAGGGCTGACCGAAGCAGCGGACTTCGCCCCCCATGTCGGTTTGGCGTTGCCCGGGCTCGAGTTGTTTCAGGTGCCGCATCACGGTGGCCGGCATAATGTGTCCACCGAGGTGTTAGATCGGTGGCTGGGGGAACGACTACCATCGCTGCCGGATGAGCCGGTGTGGTCGGCGATCTGCAGTTCCGCAAAGGCGGATGAAGACCATCCGCGAAAGTCGGTAGTGCGTGCGATGATGCACCGGGGCGCGCATTTCGCAGCCCTGGAGGGCACCGACATTCTGTGGTTCAACGGCAATCAGCGAGTAGGGTGGTCGGCGGTGCCCCAGACGGCTTTTCCAGAAGAGCAAGAAAATTGACCGATCCTACTTCGAGAGTCACGACCAATCTCATGCTGTTCATTATCCCTCTTTATCTGGTACTGCTGTTGTTTCTGGCGACGTATTCCATTGGCGCGATGGCATTGGGTTGGCTGAGCCAACCCTACGAGGTGCTGAGGGTGCCGCTGATGTGTGGGGCCATTGCATGCGTTGGGGGATGTCTGTACTGCTTAAGAGCGGTGTATCTCAACAAATGTATGCACAAACGTTGGGATCCCGATTGGCATGTTTGGTATTTCATTCGACCGATCACCAGCATTGTGGCCGGCGCAGTCAGCTACCTGTTTTTAAAGGCTGGATTGTTGGTCCTTGAATCCAGCGCTAAAAGTGATGCCAGTGAAATCGGTTTTTTTGCCCTGGCATTCATTGCGGGACTGAATGTCGACAAGTTTGTCGCCAAAATCGAAGAGGTGGCCAAAGCCGTCTGGGGCATCGATAAGTCGAGAGCTTCCGAGGTGCGCAAGGACGATACCTCTGCAGGCGACCGGCAGTAAGGCACACGCCGGGCCCTTCCCGCATAGGGCCCGTGGCCCTCTGGTCCGACCGGCCCGTTTGAGGTGTTTCCCAGGAATCCTTCAATGTTTCTAAGGAGTTAAGGTGGCCAACGAACTTGCCTTGCTTGATCACACATTTGAGTCACAGAAGGAAGCGGAAGCTTACTTTTATGCCCTGCGCGACAAATACAGCGCCTCTGCGGCCGATATCACCCAGCCGCAGGAGTTCGAATTGCTGCGTGAGCTTTACCTCAAATATTGTGAGTACACGGATTGGCCAGTACCAGCCTCACCCATAGCTTTTTGCGTGCGCAATGTCGGAAGGGGTGTGGGTGGTAAGGGGGGAACAACACAAGCTTTTGTCGTTCGGTTCAATTCCGACGCGAAAGCCGATAAAGAGTTCTCGGCGAAGAAGGCCATCCAAGCCATCGCGAAACACCACGCGACCAGGTGAGACCAGGTAAGGCACAGGAGGGGCAAGGTACGCTGCGCCCCCCCCCTGCAACGTCACAGGATCCTCAATGATCTGCAGGGTGTTCACGCCGTCGCCAGTCAACGCGCACCAGCTGACGCCCAAGTGCCTCACCCCCGCTGCGGCTGGGCATGACAGGGGGGGATCAGGAGGACAGGCCTGTTCCAACTCGGAATGGATGGTATCCATTTTTGCGGTCTAAGGCTCGCGCCGGAGAATTGATAAATTGAGCCACCGAAGCACTTCGGGCTTGGATCAATTCTTAAAAATGAAGACACCCGATGGGTCTTGAACTGTCAGGAAGGGTGGCATTGGTCACCGGCGCATCGAAGGGCATTTCTGCCTTCAACACCGCGGGGATTGCGTTATCCACCTCTTCAGGGAGTATTCAGTCTCGGCGTGGTGCGGTCTCGCCACCGAGCAGGGCTCATCATTATTGCCCTACTGTCCGGATGCGGAGCATTCTTCAATTCGTAACATTACGATTTGCTGCGAATCCTTAAGGGGTTCATCAGGCTTTATATCCAAATTTAGGCGCCGGGTTAAATAATACAACTGGGCCTTACGAGCGCGGATCTTTGTCTCGCCGTTGATCATTTGGTAATCGTGTTCAATGGCTAATCTTTTGGGGTTGGAATAATTAGGATTTGGGCCGATCACGATATCAATGAAAGTTTCCCATTCAACATCCTGAGGAACTTCGCCAGGTGGAGCGATTGATTCTGTGATCTGCATGATGCGACCGAGCACGTAATCCTTGTATTTTGACGATTTAAAACAATAAGCACGTATGTGCCATCGAAACCCATCATGGGCAAATGAAGTGGGGTAAATTGTGCGGGTCGCGGCTTCGTCAAAACTTGTCAGAGACCGGTAATCGCAGACTACTGCCTGCTGTTTTTGCAGCGCTCTAATCATACTCACAAGTATGTGAGGCTCGACCTTGCGAGTAGGCGAGGGGAGGCTCGCAACGGGCGGCGCCCAACCGATGAAGCTATCACCCGGGGCAACGGTGCCGTGCTCACGCAACAACAGTTCGTTCAAATATTGACTGCTGTCAAAACTGGCCAGAATCGGCTTAAAGAAGGGTGAGGCGACGTAGGCCTTGAGGGTGCGATCGTAGATCAGGTTGTCCGGTGCAAGCTCCTGGTACCTGGACAAATCCAAGGATGCTTGGGGAACAGAGATTCTGAAAAAGGTCGTTAGGTCGGAGCGATTCAATCGTCCCTCCCACAGCAGACGGAAATCGATGAACTCCAGTCTTCGGTCTTGACCCCATCGGCCAGTACGGGTGATCTGCTCGGTCATGTTATTGATTTTCCATGCTTTTTTATATGCGTATAAAAATTATCCGCATAACTACTAGACGGGTAGTTTTTCTATACGTATCTTAGCCTTCGCGGTGCCAGAACTCAATCGTGCGTAACCGCCCAGGAGGCGTCAATGGCAGCAAAAATTACGTTCTTTCAGGTCGGTAATGGCGACATGACTCTGGTTCGGCTCGCGGACACACGCGTGACAACTATCCTGACCGACATCAACATTCGTAGTTCAGCGGATGATCCCGACGATGACATGCCTGACGTTGCAGGCGCACTGCGTCAGCGGTTGATGTATGACAAGGATCAGCGTCCGTTTGTTGACGCCTTTATGCTTAGCCATCCGGATCAGGACCATTGCCGCGGCCTGCGCAAGCATTTCTGGCTGGGGCGTCCGGAGGACTATCCGGATGACCATCTTGAGCGCTCAGAACGGCGCATTATCATCCGTGAACTGTGGTCGTCTCCGCTGATTTTCCGCCGTCGTTCAGTGAACCACACCTTGTGTGACGATGCGCGCGCCTTCAATTCGGAAGCTCGCCGGCGCGTGGCGCACTGGCGTGCAAATGGTTATGCCACCAGCGGCAATCGCATTCTCATCATGGGTGAAGACAACGACGACAAAACCGATGATTTAGGCGCCATCCTGATAAGGTCGGGCGATACTTTCAACAAAATTGACGGTGAGTATTCATCGCTGTTTTCCGCTCGCCTATTAGCGCCAGCGCCGCATGAAGATGATCAGGAGCTGGAGACTCTGCTGTCTAAAAATGACTCCAGCATCGTCATGAACATGGAAATTTCGCCTTCCATTTTTTCGAGCCGCAAGACGCGCTTTCTGACAGGCGGTGATGCGCGGGTGCTGATTTGGGAGCGTATGTGGGAGCGCTTCCAAGATACACCGGAAGTGTTGGAGTACGATCTCCTGCTGGCACCGCATCACTGCTCTTGGCGATCGCTCTCGTACGACAGCTGGTCGGACCTCCGGGAGAACGCCCAACTCTGCGATGCTGCGCGCAAGGCACTCGGTCAGGCACGCGGCGGTGCGACCATCATTTCCAGTAGCAACAAAATTCTCGACGATGCCGTTGATCCACCGAGCATCCGCGCCAAGCGTGAGTATGACGAAATCACCGACGAGGTGGACGGCTGGTTCGGCTGTACCGGGGACTTGAAGGATGCCGCAGTCCTCGAATTGGAGGTCGCGAGCAATGGGAGTGTGAGCCGGATCGCCGCGGTAGGTATCGCTTCTGCTGCCGCAAGTACCGCCGCAGCTGCGGCACCGCGCGCGGGTGCACCTGAACGATGATCGAATATTTCGAACTGGGGGAGTTACCCGACACTCTGACCAGTGCGCCGCTCTACCCAGCGACCGTGGCTCTGATAAAAGCCTGTGAGAAACATCCTCACATTGCGATCCGTGAATTGCGTATTGCGGAGCAGGGCGACGATCGTTCGGAATACATCGTCATTGATGCGGGTGACGGTGAAGTCAACGCGGGCAACCCAGGGCGGATTCGGCGCAAAGAACGGTTGGCGATAGAGATCAATCCCGAGCGGAGGGTCCCCATTGTCGCTCGCACATTGCGCAAAGACTTTCCGAGTCTGTCACACCAACATGCCTGGGTGCCCGGCACACCAAGGACACTTTGCCTGTACGAAACGGCGTGGAGTGCCGAAGAGCGCAGCTGGACCGCAGAGCGATTCCTCCGTCGGATATTCTGGTGGCTTAAGGAGTCATCCGAGCTGCGCCTTCACCGGGAGGATCAACCGCTGGAACAGCTCTTTTATCTCAGCCCGTACCAGCTGATTCTACCCGCCAATCAATACGAATATGCGAACTCGGTCGACCGCAAGTTGATGATTCAAGAGGTCCAGAAAGGGCCGCCTATCACTTGGAGGGCGGTACCTGAGAGTGATGGATCGTCGGTGAAGGCCATCCGCATGCTGACGATCGAGGTCCTTCCAGTCGAGGCCAAGTCAGTGGTGATGTTTCCCGAGACCTTGGGCGCACTGCACGAACACCTGGTGTCGTGGGGCAGTGAGTTGGCCGATCGGCTGCTAAAGACCACCTTCGACGCCATACCAAATGGCATCAAACCGCCGAGTGGGAAAGGGGAGGCACTGCTGATTCTGGTGTGGGTACCGCGCTTACGCAATGGGCGCGACGAGCGCCCTAATGTTATGGGGTATGTAGTAGGCACTTCACTCTACGAGCTCGCCTGTGCATTCGATATCTTAGGGCCAAAGGACGGGGAGGGGCTGCAGTTCCGCTTCCAGCCACTGGATGGCCAGGTCGGTGCGGGCTGGCAGAAGCTTCCGCTGTTACCTGTGGAAATTCGTCCCGGGATGGACGCCAAGAATGCGCGGGATCTGTCTGCAATTGACCATGACACCGCCGTTTTTAAAGGCGTATTGGCCGGTGTCGGGGCCTTGGGAAGCACCTTGGCTGATATCTGGGTGCGCTCGGGCTGGGGGCAATGGACATTTATCGATCCTGATCAGTTGATGCCGCACAATCTGGTCCGGCAATGGGGGTTCGATGGCCACCTGGGTCTGTCGAAGACCGCGGTTGTGCAGGAGCTGGCGACGTACATCTATCCGCATGAGCCCGCCCCGACTGCCATCGCCAAGAGCGTTGTCGAGGAAGATGGGGATGTGGTTCAGGCGCTTCGAGACGCGCAGCTAGTGGTGGATGTCACCACCACCTTTGAAGCGCCTCGTAGCTTGGCAGTTCGCGATGATGCACCTCGAACCATCAGTTTGTTCCTCACTCCCTCGGGGCTCTCCAGTGTCATGCTCATGGAGGACGCCAGCAGGACGCAGCGAATCGACGCCCTGGAGGGGCAGTATTACCGCGCGATCCTGAACAGTGAGTGGGGGCAATCTCATCTCGAGCATCATTACGGCGACCGCTGGGTGGGAGGCGGTTGCCGGGACATATCGGTGCGCATGTCCAATGAGTGCATTCATGCACATGCCGGGATCTTGTCGCGCCAACTTCGCCAGGCAGTGCTTAAAGAGGAGGCCCGGCTCTGTATTTGGTCATCCGATGAGGCTTCAGGGGCCGTTCACGCGCACGAGGTGGAACTGTTTGCAGTGACGCGCGAAATTACCGCGGGCTGGACCGTCACGTATGACCACGGTCTTCGGCTGAAGCTTAAGGACATCAGAAGGGGCGCGCTGCCAAATGAAACCGGTGGTGCCATTCTCGGTGTCACCGATTTCAAGAACAGGACCATCACTCTTGTTGATGTGCTACCTGCGCCATCCGACAGCGAATCCAGCCCTACTCATTTCATCCGCGGCAAGGAAGGACAACGGGAGGCATTAGAAAGGGTGCAGCAATTGACTGCGCGGGTGGTTGATTACGTAGGCGACTGGCATTCCCATCCGCCAGGCTCTTCGGCAAGGGCGAGTGTTGACGACGAAAAGTTGATAGCGACCTTGCATCAAAGAATGAGTGCTGATGGCTTGCCTGCGGTTATGGTCATCGTTTCGGAGCATGAGATAAACATAGTTGTTAAGCAATAACGTTAAACATTAGAACGTGCTGCAAGTTCACTCACGTCCACCCTGCGGCAGGACGCTAGTGGGTAGACGACTTGACCGGTTGGGCATCTATATAGGTGTGGGCTTGGCCAATATTAGGCTGCGATGGAAGTACGATTTAGCTCTTTAGCAGCGTTGCTTTAGGCCGCAAGCGTTGCTGACATGATCGTCCACCTTAAATGCCTGCTTGGCATGGAGCGCTGCCCAGTACAAGTCGTTCAATTGGATACCAGGCATCAAGAGCACAAGGGGAGATTGGCTTCTATTATGGCAGTGATCTCAGGTAATCCATTGCGCCGCGCATAGTTAAAAATTTGAGTTTTGAACTTTACCTAATCCGTACATCTTTAATGCTAGTAACCGTCAACGGGAATAGTGGGTAGAAAAAATGAACGAAACGAAGTCGGAGTTGAATAGTGGAGGCGAGCAACATCTGAATGGTGTCTATGGAGGGTGGGAGCTCCTTATTGCGGGTGTGGTCTTGGTTGTTGTGGCCCTGCTGGATGTCGCCTATCTTCAACTCTATCTTTCTGGTCGCGAACCGGTATATGTATTCTCGGCGGTTATGATCAGCGCCTTGGGGGGCTTTATATTGTGGCTTCCGTTCGCAAGGAGACGGATCGAAGCGGCCGGAGAAACCCGATTCTCAAATTTCCTGGCCTTACCTGACAATGAGGTACCTATTACGTTTCCGGTGGTATCGGCTTTTCTGGGTGAACAAGCGTTGGGCGGCTTTTTAGGCAGCGTGCTCATGCTGACGACGCACGGGGTTTTTTCCAATTTTGGGGCTGCGATCGCAGGAATTTATTGCTTTGCTCTAATAGTCCTTGCGATCACAATTACATCTTTCTCGCTTCTTAGATTTGTTGTTCTCTTTGCTAGATATGGTTGGGCCACTTATGGGGTTATAGCTGTTTCCTCGCTCATTGTGATGTTCGGATTTTTCTGGGCGGGAGTGAGATCGGTATCGTAGTTGCAGGTGTATGGTGGGAATGATGTTGCTCATGGAGGCCATGTCACGCAAAGTCAAGCGGCACTGGGGTGTCATATTTTTAATGATACTTCCGACTGTATTTTTTCTGAACAGCCTTGGCGGGGGCGTCGCAGACAATGGCGATGGGACGTTGGTAATCCCTAGATGTGAATTTCCATTTATAGTCTCGTTGGGAAATTACTACTCAAGAATTACTTATGTCAAAGTTCGCATAGTTCCGTCAACTCAAAAGATACCTGGCCGATCTAGAGGCCCTGAAGGGGTAGCTTCAAGTCGTGCGAGGGGTATTAAATGGTCGCCGTCATGCCCGACTTGGAGAATACAGTGATCGGACCACTCCCCAAGAGAATTTCTATTTTGATGCTGCCGTCTTCGTACAAAGATAGCATATGGTTTTTTAGCACTATAGATGAGAGCCCTGAGTCATCGTGAACCCATTTGGTAAAATCCCATAAATACATACGTTGCCCTGTATCTTTATAATTTTTAGGCTGTCCGCTGTGATCATCTTCTACTTTATCCAAAATCGTTTCTACAAGCTTGAAGGCCTCGCTTTTCGTTCCCACACATCCAGCGGACCCAAGCTGTTCCATAAAAATCAGCAATCGTTCCCGCTTTGAGAGCTCACTCATAACTATCCTATTACCTTTAGTGGGTGGCAGATATAACCATCGGGGTGATAATTTTTTGTCTCTGGTTTTTCAGAGACTTAATGGGGGAGCTTTTCGGGCTGCAACTAACTTATCGATAGCACCAGAGATGGTCAGGCGAATTTCATCTATGGAAAATTCGTTTGTGGAAGCGTCCGCATGTATGGTGACGCCATGAAGATCAATTGCCTTCGCAGTATCTATTTCCCATTTTACCCACGGTGAGTTTTTTATGGAATCAGTGCTCAGCAGCATAAAAATATCTGCCTGCTGCAACTCATTTGCCACTCTTGCTTGCTTATTTTTTGAGTGATTGTGAAGAAGATCGATATAGATATCCCCCAAGTCAGATAATTCGAACTCCAAGATACTAAGAAAGTCTCTCGTTATTATTTTGTCTCTGGTGGTGTAGCTGATAAATATCTTCATTTTTACTGGCCAGAGGCGAAATGCTTGACAATATGCATGATGATGGTTGCGAGCATGATGAGTACGAAAATGGTTGAGCAGTAAATGTATAGCAGCATGGATTTGTTAAAAATCGCTGCATTCCATGAATTAGGCAGTATAGGTGGGGCGATAGATTCTCCAGTGTTTCGGTTTGAGATTTTAGTTTGAAGATTCAAAATTTTCTGTCGATTCACTCTTTGATAGTAATAGGCTGTGGTATCGCACATCCAGAACCCGGTGCTAATGAATAGGCAGGTTAGCGAAAGCAATAATGGAGTTGTATCCGTTCCGAGCTTCAGCATGGCCGCGATAATAATGCCCAAGGCACCCACGCATAATTTTTTGTATTCAAAGCATTGATTGCTAATTTGCATTGTTGATTCATGGTATTGCTCAACCGAGGACCAGTCTAGCTCGTCATCTAAGCTCTTCTTATATTCCGGCATCCCACTGCTCATATTTAAAACCCTTGGCGAAAGAGAGATCTTATCTTATGAGCCCGATTTCGCCAAGATCGCGGAGTTAAAGAGTTATAGCACTCTGCGACTATTGTCAAAATTTTGGCTAGG